>JBIOGV010000139.1:0-9679 GCA_044448365.1 Chitinophagales bacterium | reverse complement strand
CTCAACTGGACAAGCAAAGACGTTTCTGCAATGAAATATGAAATAGAAAGAAAGATCTTTGGTGAATCCAATTATACAAAAATCGCGGATGTAGCTACTCAATCAAATGTTTCAGTTCTTACGAATCATTCTTACCAGCAAGAGGATACCCTGATCAATGTACAATCCGGAACCGTAAGTTATCGTATCCGTCAAATTGTTGAGTCCGCTGCAGCAACTTTCACGGCTGCCTATATCGACACGGTAGACATTATATTAGGAAGTTCGTGTGTAACTACTGGTATCAATCCAATTGACCCGAATGCAAATAAGATCGGCATATTTCCTAATCCTGCACCCGGACAATTTACTTTACGCATCGAAACCTTTTATCCTGTTAATAAACTGGGCATTTATATTGTTGATATGAGAGGCCAAACAGTATTCGAATTTAACGGCTCGAAATCAACCGGGGTAGCGAGTTTCAATTTACCAGTCCTGGGGCTTTCTAAAGGAAAATATATTGTCGCCGTTTATAATGGAAACGAATTGATAGCCTCAAAAAAATTAATAAGGTTATAAAATATTTTTAAACAAAGTAACAAACATAGTGTCTGCTTTCTTATCATAACCCTTCAGCAATTCCATCTTTATCAATTTAAGCTTGAAATTATTTTCAACAAAATCAGCGATCTCTTCATTTTCTTTTTTAAAAACTGAACAGGTTATATAAATCAAAAAGCCATTTTCTTTTAAACAAGGAACAACATTTGAAACAATCTGCTTTTGAAGAGATGAATATTCACGGATCTTCTTTTCATTAAAGAAATAAAGTTGCTCAGGGGTGCGATTCCATGTGCCGGAGCCGGTACACGGCGCGTCACAAATGATCAATTCGAATTTTGAATTTTGAATTTTGAAATCAGGTCTTGACAGGTCGGCAATAAATGATCTGTATTTCTTTATCCCGGCTCTTGCGAAACGTTTTTTCAGATTCATAAGAATGGATTCTCTTATATCTGAAACGGTAAGATCGATAGTTGAATTGATATCATAAAGCAATAAAGATTTGCCCCCGCTGGCAGCACAGCAATCCCAGGCATGGATGACGGATGGCAAATGGTTGATGGCTGTTTTAAAAATAGTTCCCGTGCCCTGTGAATTATAATCCTGGACAACGGCTTCTTTATCCAGTTCAATTATATTTTCAATTTTTGAATTGTTGCGCAATGAAAGACAGGACTCATTTATTTCTGTGAAATGAATTTTCGATCCTGATAATTTTTTTCTGACTGCATTTTCACATCCTGGCCGCAGTCTTAAAAACAGGTCCGGCTGAATAAAAAATGATCCACAGAATTTTTCATAATTAATTTCATTACTCAACTCGTCTTTCCATGGAAAAATAGTTTCAATTAATAATGAATCATTAATAATTAATAATTTGTGGCTTACAGGTAAATCAATTTGTTTATTCCATTCCGGTTGCAATTTTTCAAAAATTTCATTCGGTTCGCTGGAACATAAAAACAAACCGGTTAATATTCTTTCTTCAAGCCCTCCCCGTTGAGGAGGGTTGGGTGGGGCCGATTTTCCCAATCTGAAATAACAAAAGCAAAGATGGGTGATCTGCTTCCGGTCATTTGAGCCGTATTTCTTATACTGTGAAAAATATTTTTTTAAAAAAGAAGAAAAGGGTTCTATGCCTTCATATTCACCGATTATTTTTACGGCTGTATTTAAATAAGAATAAATACGCTGCATTTCTAAAAATAAGAATGACCGCCAAATACGCAGCAGTTTTTAAAACTTTCTTATTACTGGTAATAATAAGCAGTGCTGATAGACGTATTATCCGGCAATATGGTTCGCAGGCTGGTGGTCGGTTTGTTATCAGAATTATAAGTATAGTTAACCGTCAGGGTTTGGTTTCCGGCAGGATCACTTGCATTCGTCAACGCACCGCTTACAATATTATTCGGAGAAATCCATTGGTTAAGGCCTAACACGATAGCTTCATTGTCGAGATGCATCGGGCTTGGCTTATTATCATAATTATAGGTGGTCGTACCGACCGGAGTAACCGTTCCTGACTGATCAATATCAATAATATCAAATTGAGATATATTCCCGCCCGTTGAATACGCATACTTTTCAGTACCGCTAAGAAAGTAAGTATTCAAACCTGTAACACCCTCGTAATTGTCAACGTTGTTAATTCTTCCCGATGCATCAAAAGAATAAACATTGCTATCGGCAAGACTTAAACTGCTGGTGTTAACTAACAATACCGAAGATGTGTAACGCGACGAAGAAGTATTATAATGAACAAATGTTGTAAGGCTGTCAATGCCGGAAGCTATCAAATCGACATCAATGATTGAAAAATAAGTAACAATTCCCGATGCATTTCGATAAACGCGGAATTCCTGGTCTACAGCAGAACCCTGGTTAATACCTGTGGCCTTTTCATTGATGAGCCTTTTATTTGCATCGTAGCTAAACAAAGTAACAATAGAATCAGATGCGGATGTTTCTACAGTCTTTACTAATAATGTACCGGGTGTATTTCCTCCATTTCCGCCACCGTTGTTACCACTGCTAACTGCAAAATCAACTTCTTTCTGACAGGAAAATAAAAACAGGCTGGTGAAGATGAATAGTACTATTGAAATTCTCATTACTCGGTTAGTTTATGATTCGTAAATTAATTAAATATTACAGTTCCAGCAATGACTTCACCGGGTCCTTTCCAAATAATAGCTGGTCAGGATTTTCCAATAGCTCTTTTACCCTTACCAGGAAGCTCACACTCTCACGGCCATCAATGATGCGGTGATCATAACTTAATGCAACATACATCATCGGTCTTATTACAATTTGCTTGTCAATGACAACAGCCCGTTCTTCGATCTTATGCATTCCCAAAATTGCAGACTGAGGAATATTAATAATAGGTGTACTCATTAAAGAGCCAAAAACTCCCCCATTGGTAATTGTAAAAGTTCCACCCTGCATTTCTTCCAATGACAATTTATTTTCTCTTGCTTTCGTGGCTAATTCCATAACCTTTTCTTCTATTTCTGCCATACTTAAACTTTCAGCGTTTCGAATAACCGGTACTACGAGGCCTTTCGGTGCAGAAACAGCAATTGAAATATCGCAAAAATTATGCGTGATGATCGAATCGCCATCAATATATGAATTCACGGCAGGCCATTCCTGCAATGCATAGCAAACGGATTTTGTAAAAAAACTCATGAATCCAAGATTGACTCCATGCAGCTCTTTGAATTTGTCTTTATACTTTGCCCTTATGTCCATGACCGGCTGCATATTCACTTCATTGAAGGTCGTGAGCATAGCCGTTGTGTTCTTTGCTTCCACCAGGCGGCGGCTAACAGTCTTCCGCAGGTTACTCATTTTTTCAGTCTTCTCGTCACGGCTGAATAATTTGGTTCCGGGTTTTCTTCCCGGATGCGTTAATGCATCCAATACATCATCTTTTAATATCTTACCGCCGATCCCCGATGGACTAATAGTTGAAGGATTTATTTTTTTATCCGCGATCATAGCAGATGCAACCGGCGTTGCTTTAATTTCTGAATTTGATTTATCAGCTTCCTTCTTTTTTGTTTCTTGTTCCTTGCCTGCCTGCCCGGTAGGCAGGTTTCTTGTTCCTTGTTCCTTGTTTCTTGTTCCTTGTTCCTTATTCATTATCCCATTTCCTTCTCCTTCTGACTTCTGACCTCTGACTTCTGACTTCCCTGGTTTTTCCGCTGCTTCATCTATTTTCGCTAACACATCACCAATATTCAAAGTATCGCCTTCATGACCTACTGTTTTTAAAATGCCGGCTTGCTCAGCATTCACTTCAAAAGTTGCTTTCTCACTTTCCAGCTCTGCAATTACTTCATCTCTTTGTACGTAGTCGCCATCATTCTTCAGCCACTTCACTAAAGTGACCTCGTTGATTGATTCCCCTACTGTTGGAACTTTTATTTCGATCATAAAATATTTGTCGTTACTGGTTTTGGATGCTTGTTATTTTTTTTTTAACTTCTTTGTGAACTTTGTATTTCATTGTGGCCTTTGTGTCCAATTTTTTGCAGGTCACAAAGATCACAAAGAAAAAACACAATGAACACAAAGTAAATCTCAACATTGTCGGGCAAATGATCTTCGGATATTGACCTATCCAACTTTATCGCGTTAAACTATCATCTTTTCAACTATTATCAATTAAGTAGTTTATTGTTTGTGGTTCCCAAACAACTATCATCTGTCATCTATCAACTATCATCTTTTATCTAAATCGTAAATGCCGTTTCAATGATTTCATTCTGTTCCTGCTGGTGTACCTTATTGTATCCCGAAGCAGTCGATGCTCCCGGCTGCCTGCTGATCACTCCATAATTCAGGCTCTTCAAATTCATTTGCAAAAAACTGGCTGCACCCATATTCAAGGGTTCTTCCTGTACCCAGAACCAGGTAGCTTTAGTAAATCTTTTATACAACGCTTCCAATTGTTTAAAGGGTAAAGGATAGATCTGCTCAAGACGAATGATCGCAATATCTTTTCGATTTTCTTTTTGCTGTCGTTCTGAAAGATCGAAATAAATTTTTCCACTGCAGAATAAAACTTTTTTCACCAGGGAATCATCTTCGGCAAAATGATCCTCCATCACTTCTTTAAATCCGCCATTTAAAAACTCTTCCTTCTTTGAATAAGTGCCGGGATGACGCAAATTGGCCTTAGGCGAAAAATTAATCAGCGGTTTTCTGAACGGCCAGCTCAATTGTCTCCTTAATACATGAAAGAAATTAGCTGCAGTCGTAACATTGGTCACAACCATATTCAGCTCGGCGCACATCTGCAGAAATCTTTCCATTCTTGCACTGCTGTGTTCTGGCCCCTGCCCTTCGTATCCGTGAGGCAACAACATTACGAGCCCATTCATACGGTTCCATTTTTGCTCAGCGCCGGCAATGAACTGGTCAATCACTGTTTGTGCCCCATTGCAAAAATCTCCAAACTGTGCTTCCCATAATACCAATGCATTTGGATTTGCCAGCGCATAACCGTATTCAAACCCCAACACACCGTATTCACTCAGCAAAGAATTATAGATCCTGAATCTTCCCGTTGCATTGGGCACATGACTCAAACGATTAAAAGATTTGTCTGTATTCTCATCGCGCAGTATGGCGTGCCGGTGTGAAAATGTACCGCGCTGCACATCCTGTCCGCTCATTCTTACATCCTTCCCATCAACTAATAAACTTCCATATGCCATAAGCTCGGCGGTTGCCCAATCGATCTTTGATTCTTTTTCAAATAATTTTATTTTATCCTGCAAAATCTTTTCGACCTTTCTCAGGGGCTTAAAATCTCCGGGCCATTTCATGATGGCATTAAAAATATTTCTGAAATTTTCTTCGGTTACCGCCGTTACCGGGGATTGATCAAAATCTTCTGCTGTTGCTTTTCGCAAACTTCTCCACCATTGTTCTGCCTTTTGATAAGTATAAGGCAGCGGATGTTGCTTTACTTCATCGAGACGTTCCTGCAGATCAGCCCAGAATTTCTTTTCCATTTCTTTGGCCAGTTCCTGCGCATCCGCCTCTCCGTTTTCCAGCAAATACTTTACATAAACTTCTCTTGGATTGGGATGTTTCCCGATCACTTCATACAAATGTGGCTGAGTAAATTTTGGATCATCCCCTTCATTATGTCCATGCCGGCGGTAACATACCATATCAATAAAAATATCAGAGTTAAATTCCTGCCGGTAAAGCGTTGCGATCTCTGAACATTTTACTACCGCTTCCGGATCATCTCCATTTACATGGAAGACCGGCGCCTGTATGGCCGCCGCCAGTGAAGTGCAATAGTCCGAGCTTCTTGCATCATCAAAATCTGTTGTAAATCCTATTTGATTGTTGATCACAAAGTGAATGGTGCCGCCGGTATAATATCCTTTCAGCTTGCTCATTTGCATCACCTCGTATACGATGCCCTGGCCGGCCATTGATGCATCTCCATGAATTAATATCGGGAGAATTTTATCAAAATCAGATTTATACATTACATCGGCCTTAGCTCTTGCAAAACCGATCACCAGCGGATCCACGGCCTCAAGATGTGATGGATTTGGCGCCAGTTTCAGGTAAACTTTTTTATTACCGGTTGTTTCAATCTCACTGCTGAAACCCAAATGATATTTCACATCACCACTTCCCATCGTTTGATCAGGAATGCTGCTTCCTTCAAACTCACTGAAGATTTGCTCATAGGTTTTACCAAGAATATTGGCAAGTATGTTCAATCTTCCCCTGTGTGCCATGCCCATGATCACTTCCTGAACCTCATTGTCTGCAGCAAGATTGATCATCGCATCCAATGCGGGTATTGTTGTTTCGCCACCTTCCAGTGAAAATCTTTTCTGCCCTACATATTTTGTATGAAGAAATTTTTCGAAGATCACTCCTTCATTGAGTTTCTCCAATATGCGCTTCTTTTTTTCAAGAGGCAAAGGATCCAAAAAATTCTTTTCCATTTCCTTTGTCAGGAAATCTATTTTCTTCTGATCGCTTATATATTTGAATTCAATACCAACATGGGAGGCATAACAATTTTTGAGATACTGAATGATGTTACGCAAACTGGTTTTTCCCAGACCAATCAAATTGCCGGCATAAAATTCTTTATCAAGATCATTTTCAGTGAATCCAAAAAAACCAGGATCAAGATTTGCACCCCTGTCCTTACGTTCCCGGATAGGATTGGTTTTTGCAATTAAATGACCTTTGTTACGATAGCCAAGGATCATACGGTATACCTGTATTTCCTTCATCCAGTCAATGGGTCCGGCGGTCACAGCGGTGCTTTCCTTTTTTGCTGTTACAGTTGTTCCGTTTCCGTTGCCGGGTTTTATGCTGCTTACGGCAAAATCAAAACCTTCAAAAAATTTTCTGAATTCAGGATCAACATTCCCGGGATCTTTTACAAAATCCTGGTACATGTTTTCAATAAATGCCGGGGATGCATTGGTGATATAAGAAAAGTCTTTCATTAAACTAAGATTGGGAGATAGTAAAAACCGGATTGCAAATATCGTTCAATTCTATTAAATGGAAATAGGTGCAGAATTATATAAAAACCTTATTACATTCTTTGTGCACTTTGTGTAATTTTTTGTGCACTTTGTGACCCGAAAATATCGGACACTAAGCACACAACGAATTACAACGAACACAAAGGCTATCCTGCAAAGATTTAGGTTTATATATCCGAACAGTCAATTAAAACTAAGGCATTACTGAATTATTTTATTATCCCGAACATAGAATATTATTTCCAGGGACAGGGAATACCAAAACCCGGTTCTTTAATTCCCCTGTAAATTAATGACAGTTCAAAAGTTTTAGGTTTGATGGAGGCCTGGTCCAGTCTTGAGATAGTTACATCATATGATAATCCAAATTGAAAATCTTTATAGGCAAATCCAACATAAGGAATCACTGCATTTTTAGACCAGTACCACATACCCGCATTCAAAATTACATCGGGATCCTGCGGTAAATAATAGCCAAGTCCTGCACCGAAGGAATAATATTTGGCCTGGTCCTGGAATTGATAAATGGCATTTGCATTTATAATTAATGAATTATTACTTAGATAGTGTTCAAAATTTGCATGTACTACTTTTCGCATCGCGAGGCGTTGATTGGGATCCGCCAGGAAGGTTTGCTTGGGCGTGTTGACATGAAAGACGGCTGCTCCAATATCGAAGTTGCTGTTCTCAGAGGTGGCGCTGTACACCAATCCTGTACTAAGCGAAAAAAATCCTTTCATATTGATCAGGGCTGCTTCACCGGTAGGCAGATTTTTATCAAACCCTGAATACCCGATCCATTGTTCTTCCCAGTTGAGCCTGCTGAAATCAACCGTTCTTTTTCCATACGTACCGCCAAAGCCCACTCCCAGCCTGTGAACTACCGGGCCGTCAGCCAATACTACGTTATAAGAAAGATTTAACGATGCATAAGTGCTTTTCATGATTCCGTCCATGGCATAATCGTACATCAGCATACCACCAATACCAAGAGTGTTTTTTTCCTCATGCACATTAGGTATTTTATTTTGCAAAACTTTTGTATCGTACGATATGGTTCCCGTGGCATACGGGCTTGCCGGCCCGATCCATTGATCACGGAAATTTGATATCGCCCTCCAATCCGAATTGATCCTTGCCGTCAATGCCGGGTTAACATTTAATGGCGAAGAAAAGAATTGTGAAAAATTCGGATCCTGCGCATTGACAGATCGCATCGCGATCAACCACAAAACAATTAATAGAATTTTTTTCATGAGCTCAAAATTTAAATTACCGCATCAAAATGGAATTACCTGCAAGTTTATAATGAACCCCGTCCAGGCCGTCTGCCTCTACGATCCATGTATATACATCCATTACCTGTGGTACACCATTGAATATTCCATCCCATCCCTGTCCAAGGGTATGTGTTTCGAACATTAGTTGTCCCCACCGGTTATAAACCCTGAAATATTTAAGTTCTTTCATATTTATGGTTAAAGGATATAGTTTATCATTATGACCATCTCCGTTTGGCGACCATGCGTTTGGTACATTCAAGGCTGATTTGAGCGAACCATTATCAGCAATGTTTACAAGCACTGTATCAGTTGTCGGACAACTGCCATCAGGCGGTGTTAATGTAACCGTGTATTGAGTCGGCTGATTATAATTGAAAGTCGGGTTCTTTATATCAATGAAATTTAATCCAATTGGTGGCTGCCATGAATAACTGTAGTTAACACCAAGGTCTCTCGCGTTGAGCTGTACCGGCGTGTTGGATGAAGTGGATACATCAGGATAACGTATTCCCAGAATAGCTTTGGCTATTTTCACATGTACCAGTACGGATTTCGTTGATGAGCATCCGCCTGCTGAAGTAGCTTTAATATAATAAGTACCACTCAGGCTCACAGCCGTAGGATCAGGAACAGGAATAGTGTCTCCTGCATCTGTCCAATAGGTATACACAAGACCCGGATCGCTGCCGGCAGTAATGGCCGGGTTCGTAAGATCAACAGTTGCGGGTGAACATACCTGCGCAGGATCGGTTACCACCAGGTTAGGCGGAACTGTTCCTATTGTGATGTGCGCTGTTACTGTGGAATCACATCCAAGTGTTGTTTGATACAAGTGCGAATAGTCTCCGCTTGTCGTTGCTACAGTTCCCCATGGCAGCACGTAGCTGTTACATGCACTGTCTGTGAACTCACTTGTCATCGGCTGACCGATCGTTAAATGAAGGATCACTGTATCGGTGCATAGTCCGTTTGGTATCAATACCTGGTCTGTCGTACTGCCGAGGTATGTTTGACCGTTGCGGTTCCAGGTGAACGACCCGCAGGCTGTTACTGTTGTATCGGTGTGGCCGCCTGTTCCAATGGTGATATGTGCTGTCACTGTGGAATCACAACCCAGTGTTGTCTGGTAAAGGTGAGTATAATCTCCGCTTGTGTTTACCACTGTTCCCCATGGCAGCGCGTAGCTGTTACATGCATTTGCACTGAACTCACTTGTCACCGACTGACCGATCGTTAAATGAAGTCTCACTGTATCGGTGCATGGTCCGTTTGGTATCAATACCTGGTCTGTTGTACTGG
>JBIOGV010000138.1:0-9686 GCA_044448365.1 Chitinophagales bacterium | reverse complement strand
TAGGCTTAAACAGCTTAACTTCAAATCTCAAATTACATTGTATGAAAACAGTTATTGTTACCGGGGCTTCGGGTAATCTTGGGCAGGCTGTGGTAAAGAAGTTTTTGAATGAAGGGTATAGAGTTATTGGAACTGTTATTCCCAATGACCCTGCGGGAATGAAAATCAGTGATCCAAATTTTGAAGAAGTCGTTGTCGACCTGATGAATGAAGATGAAGCTGAAAAATTTGTTCAAGCAGTGGGCAGAAAAGATAAAACAATTGATGCGGCGGTATTAACAGTGGGAGGCTTTGCAATGGGAACAATTGCTGAAACAAAAATGGCCGATATGCTGAAACAATATAAATTGAATTTTGAAACTACTTATCATGTCGCAAGACCTGTGTTTATTCAAATGATGAAACAGAACTATGGCCGGATTTTTTTGACCGGGGCAAGGACAGGAATTGATATGAAGCACAGCAAGGGAATGATCGCATACGGACTTTCCAAATCTCTTATTTTTCGTTTGGCAGAATTAATGAATGGAGAGGCAAAGGGATATAATATAGTTACTTCGGTTGTTGCTCCCAGTACCATTGATACATTGCAAAACCGCAAATCCATGCCTGACGCAGATTTCAGTAAATGGGTAACACCAGAGAGTATTGCTGATACCATTTATTTTTATTGCACCGAAGAAGCATCAGCCTTAAGAGAGCCGGTATTAAAAATTTACAATAATGCCTGAGGCGTATGATCAATATGAGCGATCAGTGATGAGTGGTTTTAATCATCATTCACTACTCATCCATTATAACAAAAACAACCAGCAACCAGAACCATGAAATGGATCGGATTATTTGCGACAATAGCCCTGGTAATTGCCTGCTTCTTTCCCTGGGTTTTTATTGAATCAAAGAACATTACGGTTACCGGGATTGAATCAGCAGGCACAAGCTTTGGTAAGCCGGGTTATTTTCATTTTTTTCTTGCAGCATTTTATGTTGTATTTAATTTTATTCCGCGTATCTGGGCCAAGCGGGTGAATTTATTGATTACCGCATTAAATATTGGCTGGGCTGCCAGAAATTATTTTCTGATTTCTGCCTGTGCGGCAGGGGAGTGCCCCGAAAAGAAATCGGCACTGTATATTGTTTCGATTTCTTCCTTTGTGATGTTGATTGCTGCGTTGACTCCGAAAATTAGATTGAAGGAGAGTAAATAATTTAATGTTGAAATATTTTCGCCACTCCAAATGCAGCACTGGCGGCCACTGCACCGATCAGCATAACACGCAACGCGCCACCCCAGGTGTTCACCCCGGTGAATTTACTTTTGAACCAGCCAAAAATAAACAGGCAAACAAGAGTGACGATTGCTGAAATCTTTAACCCGGTTACAGGATGATCAACAAAAAAATAAGGACTGAGAGGTACAAGGCCACCGACGATGTAAGAGATTCCAATATTTAATGCTGATTTGGTGGCTCGTTTGGGGTCCGGTTTATCAAGTCCCAATTCATACTTCATCATAAAATCAACCCACTGTTTTTTATCTTTCGCTACTTCCTTTGTGGCTTGTTCCTGTAACTCTTCACTTAATCCAATACTCTTAAAAAATTCTTTTGTCTCTGCTATTTCCCGGTCCCGCAAATTTTCAACTTCATAATATTCACGTCTCACTTCTGCCGCATAAAAATCCTGTTCTGTTTTACCGGCCAGGTAACCACCCAATCCCATGGCAATGGATCCGGCACAGATCTCAGCAATACCCGCAATGATGACAATGCCTGTGGAAGATACCGCTCCGCTTAGGCCTGCTGCCAATGCGAAAGGAACAGTTAATCCATCACTCATTCCAATAACAATATCAGTGATCAGGTCACTGCTTTTTAAATGTCGTTCATCGTGGTGTAAATAAGTATCCTTACTGCTTGATGGTTGCTTGCCTGCGTGTCCGGCAGGCAGGCTGCCGCTTACGGGTTGTTGCATGTTACAGAATTTCGAAATTCGAATTTAGTCAAGACAAGATAGAGATTTTTTTATGATGCCAACACATTCCAGCAACTGTTCTTTAGTAATTATGAGCGGAGGAGCAAAACGAATTTTATCTTCGTGAGTGGGTTTTGCCAGTAAGCCGTTTCTTTTTAGCTCCAGGCAAAGCTGCCAGGCTGCATCTTTATCACCATGATCAATGACAATGGCATTCAGTAAACCTTTTCCGCGAACGATACTTATGTGTTTTGATTGAAGAGCATGTAACTGTTTGCGAAATAGTTCACCCATCACTAAGGCATTTTCTATCATCTTCTCATCCTGTAAGAGTTTTAGTGCTGTAATTGCAATTTTACTTGCAAGCGGATTACCTCCATATGTTGAACCATGCTCGCCTGGTTTTATGGTCAGCATAATTTCATCATCTGCCAGCACAGCGCTGATAGGCATCATGCCTCCACTCAAGGCTTTGCCGAGAATTAAAATGTCTGGTCTCACATTTTCATGATCACAGGCAAGCATTTTTCCCGTGCGACCCAGACCGGTTTGAATTTCATCAGCAATGAAAAGCACATTTGCCTGTTCACACAACTGTTTTGTTTTTGAAAGATAGCCATCATCAGGCACATTTACTCCCGCTTCGCCCTGGATAGGTTCCACTAAAAACCCAGAGACATTTTTATTTTCAACAACCTTTGCCAATGCATCAATGTCATTGTATGGAATTGAAATAAATCCGGGCATATAGGGCCCGAAATTATTTTTCGCATCAGGGTCTGTGCTGAAAGAAATAACTCCAGTAGTTCTTCCGTGAAAATTTCCTTCACATACTATGATAGTGGCTTTTTGTTTTTCAACGCCTTTCACTTCATAACCCCATTTGCGACAAAGTTTGATGGCCGTTTCAACAGCTTCAACACCCGTGTTCATCGGAAGAACTTTGTTATAACCAAAAAAATCAGTAATGAATTTTGCATACTCTCCAAACCAGTCATTGTGAAATGCACGGCTGGTAAGGGTTAGCGTTTGTGCCTGTTCAACAAAAGACTTTACAATTTTAGGATGACTGTGCCCATGATTCAAAGCGGAATAACCGCTTAAAAAATCATAATAACGGTTGCCTTCAACATCCCAAACAAAGACGCCTTCACCTCGGCTTAAAACCACGGGGAGGGGGTGATAATTATGGGCACTGTATTTTTCTTCGAGCTCCAGGTAATATTGAGTCAATGACGGCTTGGACAGAATTGTTTGCATATCAATTGAGATAAAAGTGAACAGATAAAAGATAAAAGGTTGAATAAAAACTCCCCTTTAGGGGATGGGGGCTTAACCTCGATGATTGAGGAAATCTAAATTGAAAGAAAGGAAATTCCATATGTAAATGCTATTATTCATCCAAAGCGCAAGATACAATTTATTATCCGTCAGTAAAAACTATGCGCTTAATTTTGTTGCGTAAATAAAAAAATATGGACTATAAAATCCCCGGGCAAACAAGAATCGGTCACGTTCATTTAAAAGTTTCTGATCTTGAAAAGGCTTTAAAGTTTTATCGTGACATTCTTGGCTTTGAAGTAACCCAATATTATGGAACCAGCGCCGTATTTATTTCAGCCGGAGGTTATCATCATCACATTGGACTGAATACATGGTATAGCAAAAATGGATCTCCGCCGTCGCCTCATTCCACAGGTTTATTTCATACTGCCATTCTTTATCCAACAAGAAAAGATCTTGCTGTTGCTTTACAAAGATTGATCAAAGCAAAATATCCTTTATCCGGTGCATCCGATCATGGCGTATCAGAAGCAATTTATTTAGATGATCCTGATGGAAACGGGGTCGAACTTTACTGGGACAGGCCAAGGGAAGAATGGCCTGTGGATGAAAATGGAAATTTATTAATGATTACTGAGCCGCTTGATTTAAAAAGTTTATTGCAATTGGCCGGTTAACTCTTTGATGAAATAGTTTGACGTGAAAGAAAGTTTCATTTTTTTATTTTTTTCAAATATTCCATAAATCGTACTGCCACTACCGGTCATTGAAGTATAAATGGCGCCGGCTTCATACAATTTTTCTTTTATAGTCTTTAGTTCAGGATATTTCCTGAAAACAGGTTCTTCAAAATCATTTTTTAATTCTTCTTTCCATGTCTCAATCGGCTGCTGAATAATTTTTTTTATGGATTTTGAAGGAATTGCCGGTGTTAACAACGAAAAGGCTTCAGTTGTGCTGATATGAATGCCGGGATTAATAATTACAATTTTGTAGTCTGAAAGATCAGGTTGTATCGGTTCTAAAATTTCTCCGCGGCCAGTGGCAAAGCACGGCCTGTTGATGATAAAAAAAGGGCAATCGCTTCCTAACTGCAAGGCATATCCAAGCAATTGTTCAGTTGATAACCCCAGGTGAAATTTTTGATTCAATAATCTTAACACAACGGCGCCATCAGCCGAACCTGCACCCAAACCCGAACCGGAAGGAATGGTTTTGTGCAAATGCATTTTAACTGCCGGTAATTGCGTGAAATTTTTTTTTAGTAACTGATAAGCTTTGATACAAAGATTGTCTTCAGGGTCTCCCGCAACTGTCTCTCCGCTTGTTGAAAATTGAAAATCGATCCCGGTAGCTATGGGGATTGAATATTGAACATTTTCTTCGATACCATTTGTTTGTATTACTTCCAATGCGTCCCGGAGGGCTATCGGATAAAAAACCGTTTCGATGTCATGAAAACCATCACTTCGTTTACGAACGATGTTTAGACCAAGATTGATTTTACAATTGGGGAACAGAACCATGATTAATGGGATATGTAGGAGTTATAAGGATACAGAGAATAGAATCTATTGGTTCCCTTATAATCTGTTTTAATCATGTAAATCGTGCCTGCCGGCCGGTAGGCGGGGTTCTATCTTTTTTTGCGGCTATTGATCTCATCCCTTATTGCAATAGCGCGTATATAATCCTCACTTTCCAATACTTCATTCAGTAAAATATTCAGTTCTTCCATGCTCATTGCCTTGAGATCCTCGTTGCCGGTTCTAACATCTTCAACTACTTCGCCCTGCGATGCTTTCTTCTTTTTTCCCGAAGTTTCTTCCATCATGATTCCAGCACTTTCCAGGATATTTTCATAAGTATAAATCGGGCAGCCAAACCGAACGGCCAATGCCAGTGCATCGGAGGTTCGTGAATCGATCTCTACCGTATCGTGTTCAGTAGAACAGACCAATTTGGAGAAGAAGATTCCTTCCTGGAGATCGTTGATGATGATCTCATTCAACTCTACGGCAAAAGCATTCATGAAATTTTTCATCAGGTCGTGCGTGAGAGGGCGGCTGGGTTGCATCTTCTCCAGTGCAACCGCAATAGCCTGTGCTTCAAAACCTCCAATAACAATCGGCAGACGACGAAGACCATTCACTTCTCCAAGTACAACGGCATAGGAATGAGTTTGTGTAATACTATGCGAAAGCGCAACTATTTCCAATTCTATCTTCTTCATAAAATATCATGCGAAACTAAGGCAATTTTACCTAAAAAAATATGGCTGATGAATCAGCCATATCCCTTATCTTATCGATGTAAATCAACAACTATCACTTTATTTTTTTTATTGCTTCAGTGAGTTTTGGAACCACCTCAAACGCATCGCCAACAATTCCGTAATCAGCTGCTTTAAAAAATGGAGCCTCAGGGTCTTTATTGATCACAACAATCACTTTACTTCTGTTCACTCCGGCGAGATGCTGAATAGCCCCGGATATGCCAATCGCAATGTAAAGGTCTGGCGCAATAGCTATTCCTGTTTGACCAACATGTTCATTATGCGGGCGCCAGTGTGCGTCTGCAACAGGGCGGCTGCATGCAAGAGCCGCATGTAATACATGGGCAAGGTCTTCGACAATTCCCCAATTCTCAGGTCCTTTCATGCCGCGACCCGCACTTACCACAATTTCTGCTTCTGTTAACGGGACCTCGCCACTTGCTTTATTAACTGCAGTGATTTTTATTTTTGAAGGTGGAACATTTGCACTGAAAGGAATAACTTCCGCCGTTCCTTCTTTCGCCTCAACTTTGTATGCATTCGGGTTCAAAGCAATGATCTTTACTTCCGTGGTCAAAGAAACATTTGCAAACGCCTTACCTGAAAAAACATTTTTCCTGACCACAAAACCATTATTTGTATCGGGCAGAGCTACTGCACCGGATACAAGACCTGCTTTTAAACGTGCCGAAAGGCCCGGAGCAATGGCTTTGCCATCTAGATTATTTGAAAACACGATCACCTTTGCGCTTGTTGTTTCCGCCACTTGCGCAATTGCATTTGTAAATGACTGCGCATCAAAATGATCAAGGGTTTCATTCTTTACATGGTGAATTTTTTTTACTCCATACCTGCCAAGCGATGAAAGCCCATCCGAAACCGAACCCAATACAACACCTTCTGCAATTGTATTGATCTGTTCTGCAAGCTTTGCTCCGTAAGTCAATGCTTCAAATGAAGCTTTTTTAACCTGTCCTTCGGCAACATCTATAAAAATTAATACACTCATAGTAATTGATAAATAATTATCTATTAAATCACTTTCGCTTCTTCATGGAGCAATCTTGCCAATTCTTCCACATTATCCGGGGATACAAGTTTTACTCCTGCCTTGACAGGTGGCAGGCCAAAACTTTGAATCGTTGTCAATGCGTTTACAGCAACGGGTTCAATAACTTTTAAAGGTTTGGTACGTGCAGCCATAATTCCACGCATGTTCGGAATACGTTGTTCCGCGATTCCCTTTGCACAACTTACAACGACGGGCAACTCCACTTCGCAAATTTCTTCTCCGCCTTCGATTTCACGGGCCACTGTTGCTTTATTGCCGCTTAATTCAAATTTTGAGGCCAATGAAATAAACGGATGACCTAATAATTCGGCAACCATGCCACCAATTGATGATCCATTGTAATCAATGGTTTCCTTGCCTGTAAAAATAAGATCATAACCATTTTGCTTTGCCACTTCGGCGATTTGCGAAGCAACAAAAAAACTATCATGACTTTCAGCATTCACACGAATCGCTTCGTCTCCACCCAGGGCAAGCGCCTTACGGATGATCGGATCGGTATCGGTCAATGCAACGGTGATAAGATGAATGGATGTTGAAGGTTCGGCTTCCTTTAGTTCAATGGAACGAACAAGTGAATACCATTCATCGTAAGGATTAATGATCCATTGTATGCCATTGGTATCGAATTTCGTGTTGTTATCCCTGAAAGCTATTTTTGCCGTCGTGTCAGGCGTTTTACTGATACAAACCAGGATTTTCATTAGCCCCTCCCATCCCGCTGTGCGGGACTTTTGAAAAATTTTATAATAAGTAATTAATTAGTTGTTTATGCAACTAAAGCAAAGATAGGGAAGCCAGTGAATAATTAGTAATTAATAATTAATAATTTTTTGTGACGAACAACATATTTGAAAACTCACTTGAATGCGCAAGACGATTGGATAATGAGGATGATCTGAAACATTTCCGTTCCCGTTTTCTCATTCCGCGAATCAATGGCAAAGAACAAATTTATTTTTTGGGAAATTCCCTGGGACTGCAGTCAAAAAATACAAAAGATGAGATCCATAAGATTTTAGATCAATGGGCTGAGTACGGAGTGGAGGGTTTTTTTATGGGCAGCCACCCATGGATGGATTATCATGATCATCTTGCCAGCTCTCTTTCGAAGATTGTTGGTGCTCTGCCCTCTGAAATAACAGTGATGAACCAGCTTACAGTGAATCTGCATTTGATGATGGTAAGTTTTTATCAACCCGTGGGAAAGCGAAATAAGATATTATGCGAAGCAAAAGCTTTTCCAAGCGATCAGTATATGTTCGAAACGCATATCCGCAATCATGGCTTTGATCCTGGTGAAATAATGATCGAAATAAAACCTCGTGAAGGAGAACATCTGATCCGAACTGAAGATATAGTAGCAACGATTGAAAAAAATAAGGAGGAACTGTGTCTCGTACTATTCGGTGGAGTGAATTATTATACAGGCCAGGCATTTGATATAAAAACAATTACCCGGGCCGCTCATCGCATTGGAGCTGTGGCTGGTTTTGATCTTGCTCATGCTGCAGGGAATATTTCTTTGCAATTACATGACTGGAATGTTGACTTTGCGTGCTGGTGCAGTTATAAGTATCTCAATTCGGGACCGGGAGCTGTGGGCGGAGTTTATATTCACGAGAGGTTTCACAATGACAAAAATATTCAAAGGTTTGGCGGCTGGTGGGGTTATGATAAGGCAACGAGATTCAAAATGGAAAAAGGTTTCAAACCGATACCCACTGCTGAAGGCTGGCAGTTAAGCACGCCTTCACTATTGCTTTATGCATCTCACAAAGCTGCTTTAGATATTTTTGAAGAAGCTGGCTGGCAAAATGTACAGGCCAAAAAAAATTTGCTGAATCATTATTTATGGTTTACACTGGATGAGATAGCGAAATCATTTTCTTCAAAAGCTCCTGCCTGGCCGGCAGGCAGGATTGAATTCATTACTCCCCGCAGAGAAGAAGAAAGAGGCTGCCAGGTTTCCATGCTCATGCATGAACGGGGGCGGGAGATATTTGATGAACTAGCAAAACAGGGAGTAATGGCTGATTGGCGTGAACCAAATGTGATCAGGATTGCACCCGTACCGTTGTACAATACATTTGAGGAAGTATGGAGGTTTGGAAATATGATCAAAGGGATTCTTAACTAAACATCAAACTGTATCTTCGCTTCATGACCCGCCTGCAACTCGTTGAACAGATCTTTAAAAAACAATCTTATCTCTGTGTTGGTCTTGATACGGATCTATCAAAAATTCCAAAACATCTTCTTTCGAATCCTGAGCCAATATTTGAATTCAATAAACAGATCATTGATGCTACGAAAGACCTTTGTGTAAGTTATAAGATCAATACGGCCTTTTATGAAGCAATGGGAGTGAAGGGTTGGGCAGCTTTGGAGAAAACAGTAAATTATATTCCGGGTGAACATTTTAAGATCGCTGATGCCAAGAGAGGTGATATTGGTAATACTTCTTCGCAATACGCCAAAGCATTTTTTGAGACGTTGAATTTTGATGCCATTACGGTTGCGCCTTACATGGGAGAGGACAGTATTAAACCTTTTTTAGAATACCAGGATAAATGGGCTATAGTGCTTGGACTTACTTCCAATGCCGGAGCAAAAGATTTTGAATTGCAAAAATTTGCTACCAAAACGGATCTGTTTGATGACGACATTCATATTGAAAAACACGACACAAAGTTTTTATATGAAATGGTTTTGGAAAAAGTTTCCAAATGGGGCAATCCTGATAATTTAATGTTTGTAATTGGCGCTACTCAACCCAATGAATTTATAAATATCCGCAAAATAGCCCCTGAGCATTTTTATCTTGTTCCCGGTGTCGGTGCACAAGGAGGCAGACTCAAAGGAATTTCTGAAAAAGCAATGACAAAAGAATGTGGAATTTTAGTTAACGTTAGCCGTGCAATTATTTATTCTTCTGATGGAGAAAATTTTGCTGAAGAAGCAAGAACTGTTGCACAACAATACCAGGTAGAAATGACTTCTTATTTACCATTCTGATGGCAATTTGTGGTAATGATTTTCGTTATTATATTCCAAACAAAAATGGTGTATGTGCCGAAG
>JBIOGV010000137.1:0-9853 GCA_044448365.1 Chitinophagales bacterium | reverse complement strand
TTCGCAACCCTTCATATAGATTGATTATGAGGGGTTTTTCTTTCGCTACGGTTTGCGTTCATTTACTTTTTTTCGTATTTTGTTTCAACATCGTTTCAACAAACCCAAAAATGTTTCAACAGCTATGGAAACGAAAGTAAATCTCAAACATTATCTCTTCCAGGGTCGTGGCTCAGAAGGCTCCCTCCCAATTTATCTAAGAATTACAGTCAACCGAAAGAAAGCTGAAATTCATTCCGGTTATTATTGCACAATAAAAGATTGGAACCCATCTGGCCAGCAGACAAAATCAAAGGCAACGGTCAATAAAGAACTTCTTGACCAAAAAGGAAAGATATTAGACTTTAAGATTGAACTGGAAAAAAACAATAAGCCTGTTTCAGCCACAATACTGAAAGAACTTTACACTGGAAAGTCAACGGTTCAATCGCATCTACTCGACTATCTGGTCCAGTACATTGAGGAACTAAAGATCAAGAATGAAATAAAGCTCATATCGCTGAACAAATACGAGCAATCGAAAAAGACCCTGAGCAAATTTATCTCTGAAAAATACGCGCTTTCCGACGTTACAATTGATAAGGTAACCTATGAGTTTATCAACGCTTATGGCCTATTTCTAAAACAAGAATATGACCTTCACAAAAACACCATCAATAAATATCACACGAGGCTGAAGACAATACTCCTAAGGGCCCAGGCTGAGGGCATTATTACCAAGCAGCCCTATTCCAACTTCAAACTAGTTACAGCAAAGACCGAAAGGACATTTCTGAACAGTGAAGACCTCAATAAGATCGTGAAGGTTGATCTTTCTCATAATGGAAGCCTGGATCGGGTGAGAGATTTATTTATTTTCTCGTGCTATACAGGGTTAAGATTCCAGGATGCACAAAATCTAACCACTGAGAATTTGTCAAAAAACAAAAACAAATTCGTTCTTGTCCTGTCGCAGCAAAAGACGGACGCGACTGTACAAATACCTCTTTTTGACATCGCAAAATCAATTATAGATAAATACAAGGAGTCGAATGAACGAAAGGTGCTAAAGCGTCTGTTGCCGAAAATCAGTAATCAAAAAGTAAACAGCTATTTGAAAATTGTTGGCGATTTAGCAGGAATCAGCCAACCGATAACGCACCACATGGCTCGTCACACATTCGCTACCACAGTTTGCTTGAATAATCACATGCCAATAGAAGATTTAAGCAAATTGTTAGGTCATTCCAGTATTAAGACGACTTCGATTTATGGCAGAATCACGCAACAGCGACTAACCGAAAGCATAAATAGAGTCGAAAAAAAATTGAGGGTATGAAGAAAGGCAAAAAAATGACATTGGACGAACAGATAACGGCATATGCTGAAATAATCGTTGACGCATTGCTCAAAGAACTTGAAGATCCTACTTCGGATCTATCGACAAAACTAATCGCGGAACGGAAAAATAAAGGGATGATCCGCGGGAAGTCTTTGAGGCCAAGGCAAATCAAATTGAAGGTGAAAAGAAATATCACATGAATATTAAAAATCAAAAAACGTTCATCGACGAATTAAACAACAAAATGGCCGAAAACTCCGAACAGGGCTTTGAATTTTTTAAAGAATCTTGGCCCAAATTGGACAACGATGACAGGAAAATGTTAACTACATTAATAACCGTTGGTGTCGGTCAAGTGCTTGGACTCGGGCAATTACCGCTGGAAGATATGTTGCATTGGCTTGCGGTTGCGAATTTCACAGACAAACCAATAAGGGACAATAAGATTGTGGAGAGCGACGATGATGATTATGCTGCTCCATTAGCACTAGCCCGTTGGGTTACAGGAAAACAAGTAACCAAAATATTTCGCGATCTAAAACTTAAAGGCGCAATCCTTAGCTCTTACGACGACATTGCAGATGCGATTGCAGATATATTCCCAATTGACAGAAACACGGCTTACAATGATTTAACCCAGTCAAGCCGGATGGAAAAAGTTGTTGATCTATTGCCATAATTTCTTTCACCTTCAAAGAAATACCCAAGCTGATGCCTGGGTATTTACGTTTCTAAGAAACTTATAATTTCCTTTCATCTCAAAATTACCACACCAGACCGGCTTTCATCAAGGGCTGAAGTGGGCGTTTTAGTGGGCATTTTTCAAAACCATTCACTTTACTACATTTTATTTCGAAGTTTGAAATCAAAATAATTCAAAATGAAAACAATTGACATTTCTAAAGCGTTCACACCAGCCAATACCACTTTTCATCTGGTGCCAGAAAGCGTACTAGACACGCTCGTCGCTAACCAAGATCGAATTTTGGAACTATTGGAAGCAAAGAAGGATGTGTAAGCTCCCCTTATTTTAGTGCCAGTGTCCGTTAGAGTTTTCTAAGTTAATCAACTTTTGTTTTTCAATTTCTTTATCCACTAAACGGCTCACTTCAATGGATGAAGGATTTCCGTTCGCCATTTGTGGATAAAGGTGTTGTGCATGTCCTGATCTGTTGAACCACTGTTGAGCATATTTCACCGGCGACAGGTATCCTAAGGATTTGTGTGGTCGCTTTGTGTTATAATCTGTTCGCCATTCTTCGCTCATTGCACGTACTTCAGCCAGACTGTAAAACAAATAAGCATTCAGCAGTTCTCTTCTCAGGCTTCCATTCTTTCTTTCGATATAAGCATTTTGCATTGGCCTGCCGGGCTGAATAAATTGTAATCTAATTTGCCTGACCTCCTCATTGCACCATTGTTCTAATTTGTGACTGATAAATTCAGGACCATTGTCACACCTGATGCCAGCAGGACATCCTCTTTCTGTTATCAGCTCTTCAAGCACTCTTATCACTCTGAGCGATGGCAAAGAAGTATCCACTTCAATGGCCAATGATTCACGATTGAAGTCATCCATGACATTAAACAACCGGAACTTTCTTCCATCCACCAGGCTGTCGCTCATAAAATCAATACTCCACATCTGGTTAGGTGCTGTGGCTTGGATTAATGGTTGCTTTACTCTTTCAGGCAATCGCCGTTTAGCCCTGCGACGGATATTCAGTTTCATATCTGTATATACACGATAAATTCTTTTGTGATTCCACCAATGACCTTTATTCCATATCCGGTAACAGCATTGCCAAAAGCCAATGGCTGCGTGTTTTGTTGTCAGTGCAGTTAATACTGTTTGCACTTCCGAATCGTCTTTGGGTTTTGCCTTATACTGACAGGTTGTTCGGGATATACCTATCAGTGTACACGCCTTGCGGTTACTTAGCTGTCCTTCTGTAGTTAAAAAAGCAACAGCGTCCCGTTTCTCCTGCGGCGTTACAATTTTTTTTCAATCAGCAGTTTCATGGCCCGGTTTTCAAGACTCATTTCAGCAAACATCTTCTTGAGTTCAGTATTCTCCTTTTCTAATTCCCGGGTTCTCACCACCTCACTCACATCCATTCCTCCGTACTTTGCTTTCCAGTTGTAAAATGTAGCATCGCTGATTCCAATTTCACGGCAGATTTCTTTTACAGGAATACCGTTTTCCTGCTTCTTAATGGCAGCCACTATTTGGCTTTCGGTAAATTTTCGTCGCATGTTTGTAAAATTTAAAGTTAACAATATCATCGTTGCTAACTCTAACTTTACTGGCCGAACTTTGGGGGAGCTTACACTACATCCCACTTTATTGACAGGATACATAAAATCAAACATGGCAAACGGCGACACTGCGATAATTCATGTTGACTTGTTCTCTGGAAATAATATAGTTGACAGTGGGAATTTCTATGAAACATCTTCAACCGCTAACTACAGAAAAATAGAAATTTCAATATCCCAAACTTCAACTATGGCTGATTCAGCATTAATAAAAATTGTGGGGGGAAAAAGACAAAACACAGAACTATATGTTGACAATTTGACCTTTCAAAAAAACAATTGACAACAAGCACTACACACAACAACCCCATTTTTGCAATTGGGATGCGAGGCAATGCGTCGTTCAACACCTGTAATGCTATTCAGCATTTGTTCCAGCGCGATGGAATGCAATTCAACAACAGAATAATTTTTTATCTTTAATAACTGCGTTCAGCTACGGTTGTCGGGGGTGACGAATATAAAATGCCCCAACAGCACAAATGCCGGAACGTAGTATGCCATTGTATCACGTAGCTTCAATTTAAAATTAAGTGTTATGAAACTCTCTTCTTTTATAAAAGTAAACATGACCATTGCCATGTCACTTTTCACGACGATTGCACTTTCTCAAAGTAAATTAGACACAACAAGCATTCAAAATATACTTCGAGAAGAAGTCGTTGCATGGAATAATGGGGATGCTACAGCTTATTCAAAGCATTTTGCAGAGGACGGCACATTCACAAACATTTTGGGAATGTTCTTTACGGGACACAAAGCATTTTTGGATAGACATGAAGAAATTTTCAAAGGACGCTTTCGCAAAACGGTATTAGAACAAAAAATCGTATCGCTTAAGTTTGTTGGTTCTAATGCTGCGATAGTGGAGACACTCACATGGCTTTCAGGATTCTCAAACGAAGGCCCTCCTACTGGAACACATCTTGATGATAAGGGCCGTCTTTATACACGACTATTACAGATAATGACAAAAAATGGAGCCGATTGGGAAATCATGACGTACCACAACGTCGATTTGAAACCGGGTACAACCTTGCCTAAATAATATAAGAAAGAAAAACGGCATACAACATTTTGCTTTGTACAAGTTGGGCGGACGAATAAAACCAATCAACGTTTGTAATACTGAACTTTTGTAATTTGGTCGTAAGTAAACAAAAGTTACGGTCAAGCGAGCAACAGGAATTCTAATTCCCAATCTTGGGAAAGCATATAACGTTGTGCGCAATCGGCAAATCCCTAAAGAATGAAAAAAAAGTATTTAGTCATAGCTATATACTTCGTTTATGCAGCTTTACTTTTTATAGTTGCAGTTCATTATGGTTACAGCGAAGAGCACCGTGTTTCAAAAGATTTAGGCGGTATTGGTGATAGCCTGCGACTATATTTTCGATTTACCACAATTTCATTCCTGAGCAGTTCAACTTTTCTAATTATAGCATACGCTATTCACAATAAACGTTCCTTCCTTTTTATTCTGCTTGCCCCATTTCTTAACGTAGCAGTATGTGTGGGTGTTGGGCTAATTATGAACTTCGTTCTTTGGATAACGCAATTGGAAGAGGCGGTGAGTATTTTCCAGCAGATTTTCATGATTGCTACCATTTCTACGATGGTAACAATGCTTTGGCTATTGGGTGATATTTTCAAGAATGAAAAACCTAATAAAAACGTGCTTACAACATAGGCTTATGCAAGATGGATAACGTTCCATAAATTGATTTTCAACGTCAAAAATTTTTAGCCTCCCGGTATTATGTCATAAATTAGAGCGTTATGTGCAAGCAGACAAAACCTCATCAATGATGAATCTTTTTAAATCTGTTTTATTGGCAATAAGACATTGCAAAAAATGGATTCTTACTATTTTCAGTATTTATTGCATTTGCTGTTTGACAGGGATTATTATGGTACATTCCCGAAATAAATTTGCTTTATCCTATCGCGACAAGATAGTTGGCAATGCTATCGCCAAGGATAATGCGTCAATAAACTATAATAAAGGCAATAGGTTTAAGGCGGCTATCATTGATTTTTGCGGGAATCTGTTTATTGGCGCAATCCCGCAAACATTTATGGGACTTGGAATAATTTTCCCTTTCTTCACTTCAGCATATCAAGGGTGGATTGGCGGAATCGTTTCTGTTGACGGGTTACATCAAAGCAGATTAAAGAAAATCAAATCGGCTTTCTATTATTTCATTGTACTTATTTTACAATTTATACCATATTCATTAACGATAGGCTCAGGGCTTACACTTGGAATTAAAACTTATAACCTAAATAAAGGTCGAAAATTATTCAAATTCCAAATAGACAAATCCAGTTTAAAAGACGTTTTGAATATTTATTTATTTGCTATTCCTTTATTTTTCCTTGCATCATGTTTTGAATTTTTAAGTAACTGGAATATTTAAAGCCAGCACGCAGCAGGCGGTTTTTGCAATATTGGGGCTGGACAGTTTCGACAAAAGGTTAAAAAAATTAGGGCTATGGAATTTGAGAAACATTATACTAACAGAAGTGGATGGCTTCGGGCCGCAGTATTAGGCGTAAACGATGGCATTCTTTCCACAACCAGTTTAGCTATTGGCGTGGCTGCGGCAACTGCTACCAGAAGTTCAATTGTTCTGGCAGCGTTAGCAGGATTGGTTGCCGGTGCATTAGCAATGGCAGCAGGAGAATATGTTTCAGTTAGTTCGCAATCTGATATTGAGACCGCCGATTTAAAAAGAGAGAAAAAAGAACTTGAAACTATGCCGGACATTGAATTGAGAGAATTGACCGAAATCTACAAGAAAAGGGGGTTGGACGAAGACTTGGCGATGCAGGTAGCTGTAAAACTTACCAAGCACAATGCCTTAGAAGCCCACGCCAGAGATGAATTGGGGATTAATGAAATCACTCAGCCAAAACCTATGCAAGCAGCTTTAGCGTCCGGTGCATCTTTTATAACCGGTGGACTGTTGCCCCTTATGGTGTCATTGCTTGCGCCAATCAATCATATGGTCATTTACCAATATTCATTTTCAATCGTCTTCCTCGCATTGTCAGGTGGGGTTGCTGCAAGGACTGGCGGTTCAAGTGTTGCAAAAGGAATAATGAGAATATGCTTTTGGGGTACAATAGCAATGGGTACAACAGCCTTTGTTGGTTATCTTTTCGGAGTAAAGACTGGATGATAAAATAAAAGTTACGGCCCCGAACGTTATATACAAACTATCAAACACTCTAAAAAATTTTCAACATGAATAAAGATTTAAAAATTCCTGCAAACTATCAAACCGTGATGCCTTACTTAATTGTGAAAGATGCAGAGAGATTTATGACTTTTACAAAAATTGTATTTGATGCTATCGAAACTAGCAAAATGATGAAAGATGAAAATACGATTATGCACGCTGAAATTATGATTGGTGAGAGTACCATCATGTTTGCTGACTCGACTGATAAATATGAACCACGCACCGCAGGTTTATTTGTCTATGTTGACAATGCCGATGAGAGGTATAAAAAAGCGATTGCAGCCGGAGCGACAATTATCACTGCACTTTCGGACCAACCCTATGGACGAAGTGGTGGTGTGACAGACCCATTTGGAAATACATGGTGGATTACATCCTTGAATTAAGAACGCCTGCACATAACAGTGAGTGGGTGAGGCACAACTCCACGCCACAAAATAGAAAATTTCAGGGCCATAGAGATAGCCCCGTCAAATAAAATCCACCATAAGAATTCGGTTGTCAAATTAGAAACAATTTTTTTATTCTCATAACCTGAAATTAAAAAAGGGCTGAGATAGAAATCCCGCCCGACGTTAGAATTCAATATTTAAGAATAAAACTACGATTACAAATTGCGTGCTAATTTGGAGCAGATGGATAATGGAATTTATTCACATCTCCGGGGTAAATAAAAAACTCCAAATAACAGGACCTATCATCAGACCGTTATGGAACGGGTACTTCTGTCTTGTCTTTTTCTTTGGCATCCGCAATTGTTTGCCATTGCATATTACTGGGACAATCGCATCCACCTCTTTTTAGAGCAATAACATGGTCAACGACATAGCCGGGCCTTCCATGGGGAAAACCAGTCATTTTCATAAATGTGTTCCTTGCCGACGAGCTTCTATGTATTCTCCCGTTTGCATCTCGTTTGATGCTATAGAAATATATGGTCTTATTCTTTCTGGTAGATGTATAATACTTGTAGGTTGGCGAAGCTGAAGTTGATGGAGTCGAAAAGTAGGTTCTATTCTGCTTATATCTCCGGTCCGGCGTGCCATCCTTTTTCAAGTGTACGGTTGAACTGGAACTGGATGATGCTGAGTAGGTTTTATTTCCTTTGTATCGACGGTCCGGAGTACCGTCTTTCTTAAGGTGCTGGGCAAAAAGAATGGAGGCTGTCAGGCAAAGCAGGATGATAGACAGTAATTTTCTCATACTCTTAAATCTTATTGCAAATAATTCCGCAACAAAGATACGATGGCATGTTGCCTTATTGCAAGGGGAAGTCGATTTTGTTAAGTCCACTTAAGTCTTGAAATTTTTGCGAGATTTGTGTCAAAAGAGGCTTCAATGACCCGTGCGTTCATTTCATCAATTATTTCAGACCCGTAATTGTCAAGATAAATTCCAGTCACTTTATTTCCATATTCGTGGCCCAGCGCCTCAGCTATCAAATCCTTCGAATATCCAAGTACTCTGGCCACATTTGCCCAACTGTAACGAGCGTGGTATGTTGTGATGGACTTATTAATCTTGCATAAATATGCAATTTTCCCTAAATATTTATTGGTCGTCTTTATGACTTGCAGGATATCTTTTTTTAGTAATAAGGAATCATTCTTGTTTACCACAAAAGGTAGTACGAATCTATCGGGGCCATAGTCATTAGTAAGTCGGTAATTGCTTAATAGTTCTTTTGCTGTTGGATGGATTAAAATGCTGTATACTTTATTGGTCTTCCTGCGTCGAAAAATAACTCTCTCATCCATAAAATTTTTTTCGGTCAATGTTAAAAGGTCAGAAAAATTAATCCCTATTAAGCAATAGGACAGCAAGAACAAATTTCGGTAGTGCCAGACCGGGCTATCTTTCATTAAACTACAGTTTGCAATATTTGCAATTTCCGCAATGCTTAATGTCCGATTGATTGTAGGTTCGCTTTTTATCGTGAAATCTCTAAAAGGATAAGCATCGGATGCAATAAGCCTTTCCTTTATTGCTTTATTAAACAAGGAGCGTATTGTTCTGAGATAGTTAGATATGCTATTGACCTTTATTCCTTCAGCTAAGAGGCTGGTATTAAACTGGTCTATGTAAGAATAGTCTATCTCATCAAATGTCAGTTCTTGTCTTTTGGCATACTCCCTCAACTTATTTAGCGCACACGAATAAACAATTGAGTTACCAATCCTCCCTGCTGCCTGCAATTTCTGGATATGATTTTTTCCATATTCAAGTATGTCAGGTTTTTTTTAATTATGCGTTTAAAATTTTCACCCTTAAGCGTTGTCAAAATTTCCTCCGGCGATAAGTTGCATATTTCTTCATCGCTCAACATTATTTTTCTTAAAACCTTTGCTTTTATGGAGGTAATCTTAGTATTAAAGATTTTATGAAACTTATTCGATGTTAACACCTGCTGTAATTGGTCATCCCAGTCACTTTCAAATATGGAAATTCCCAAGGTGTATTCTTTATATTTTCTTTTGTGATATATCCGCAGCCGGAGAGGAATGGTTAAATCCTTTTTCGGATGCCTTCTGTCAAGGACCATTTTATATGTTAATTGCATGCTCTTGGGTGTTGAGCATATAGGCTGGAATTTCCAAGCAAATTTCCAAGCAGGTTTTGAATAAGGGTAATCTTAGGGGAGTTATTTTGCATTAAACCGACCTCACAAACAGGAGGTTATCAGGCTGCACAGTTCATCAAGTGAAGTAAGAACATCGGTTACTTCTGAAGTTCTGTTTTTTGTATGGTTTGACATTTTATGCATCGACGTAAAATTGAAAATTTGTATTCCTCCAATCAATAGAGCGATGAAAGAATTCAAAATTTCTGCTATTTTAATAACCCGTTGATTTAGAAAAAATTTGGAGAGATAATGGCAGACCTTATCTTTGCAATCCCTATAAAAAAAAGGAGTTTATTCGCCAGTTGGCGGATTCAGAGAAGAGATTGCTTCGTTTCACTCGCA
>JBIOGV010000136.1:0-9921 GCA_044448365.1 Chitinophagales bacterium | reverse complement strand
TCTTTCAATTCAGCCAAACGGATCCGCACGTTTTTACTTTTATGAAAAACTTTTCGGAGTGGAAAAGAAATATTGCTTGCATCAAGCCCCGCGGTGGCTACCTGGTATAACAAAGGTTGAAACTGGTGATAATTTACCTTGTCCACCAATATCACTTCAATACCGGGTTTGTTATTTAATTTTCTTGCTAAACGGAGACCTCCAAAACCAGCACCCACTATAACGACTTTCATAAAATTCCTTTTAGTGTACAAATTTACATTATTTTCAATAATTTTTGAAAATATAATAAATTAATACATACCGTATTTTCAACGAGATCCTGCCTGGCAGCAACCGGTAATTCCTATGCAAAATGATTCACCTCGAAGGTAGTGGTACAGTTTGAAAACATATTACCACTTAGGCACTAAGGACATAGAAGGACACATATAATCTCCGTGCTTCTCAATGTTCTCTATGTCTCCGTGGTTTAAAAAAACTTCAAACTGTACCACTACCGTCCGGCAATGCCTATCGGTATTAATACAATAATCTTACCTTAATTGTTTGCTTTACTTCTTTTAATAAATGAAAGGCCTGGCCTGATATCTTTTTGTCCACATCAAGCACTACGTAGCCGATTTCATCATTTGTTTTTAAGTATTGTGCAAGTATATTGATATTATTCTTCGATAGCTGCGTATTAATCTCAGAAAGAACGCCGGGTACATTATTATGAATATGAAGGATGCGATGCGCTCCCTCCTGTGGCGGCAACGATAGAACAGGAACTGTGTGTGAACCATTCGTAATTCCTTTTTCTAAAAAATTGAAAAGTTTTATGCTCACATCCTCGCCAATGTTTTGTTGCGCTTCTTCAGTGGAACCCCCGATATGCGGAGTAAGAATCACGTTCGGAATATTTTGCAGCGGAGTTTGAAACAGATCGCCATTCTTCTCCGGTTCCCAGGGATACACATCAATGGCCGCACCGCTGATCCGTCCGTTTACCATCGCATTTCTTAAAGCATCGAGCTCAACCACCTCTCCCCTTGCGTAATTGATCAGTATGGATCCTTTTTTAAAAAATTTTAAATTGTTTTTATTCACCAGGTTTTTTGTTTGGGGAGTTTCAGGCACATGCAGGGTAACCACATCAGCTCTTTTTAATAATTCCTTTAATGATTTTGCATCTTCTGCATTGCCCAGCGGCAGTTTTGTTTCTATGTCATAAAAAATCACTTTCATTCCCAATGCTTCGGCCAGCACGCTTACCTGGGAACCAATGTTTCCATATCCCACAATACCCAAAGTTTTTCCTCTCAGTTCGTAGCTTCCTTTTGATTCCTTCATCCAAAAACCTTCATGCGCGGCTTTATTTTTATCAGGTATGCGTCGAATCAGCATGATGGCGGCGGCGATCACTAATTCGGCTACAGACCTTGTATTGGAATAAGGGGCATTAAAAACGGCGATTCCACGCCTGGTCGCGGCTCTGAGGTCAACCTGGTTTACGCCAATACAAAAGCAACCGATGGCCTGCAATTTTTTAGCTGCTTCCAGCACTTTTTTTGTGATGTGGGTCTTTGACCTGATACCCAAAATATGTACATCTCTTACTTCCTTTATCAATTCTTCTTCATTCAGGGCCCTGGTGATTTTTTCTGCCTGCACATACCCATGCCTGCTGAAGTTTTTTACTGCCGCATCACTGATATTCTCCAGGAATAGTATTCTTATTTTTTCCTTAGGGTAGCTTGTTTTGTTCGGGTCCATATTTGCAAATATCCACATAAGTTGATAAAAAATAAGAAGACAGTAATTCTTGTTTGATTATTTTCCCCGATCATATAATTTTGAGCAAAAAAAACGTTATTATAGCTTTGGGTTAACTAAAAAACTATACCCCTTGAAAAATACTATTTATAGCCTTGGGTTTACTCTTATTGTCGGGTGTCATGTTACTGCTGAAAGAACCAATAGCCAAAAATCGGAATACGCGGCTACACCCGGATTTAAATTTCAGCCATTAGCAAAGGACGATTCTCTTCGTTATTACAATGCAGTCAAAGATTTTTTTGAAAAGGCTTTGCTGAGTAATAGAAATTTTAATGGTGGTGTATTGATCGCCAAAGGTGCATCCATTATCTATGAAGAATATAAAGGGTATAAGAATCCGCAAACGAAAGCACCATTGGATACAAACAGTGCGATGCATATCGCTTCTGTATCTAAAAATTTCGCAGCAGCAGCCGTTTTAAAATTGGCGCAGGATGGCCGGGTAAATTTGAGCGACTCATTATCTAAATTTTTTCCAAATTTTCCATACAGCGGAGTTACGGTTAAAATGCTCATGAATCACCGAAGCGGTTTACCCAATTATGTCCATTACCTGGAAAGAATGGGCTGGGATAAAAATCAATACGTGACCAACAGTGATGTGTTAAATTCATTATACACCATGCACCCGGCGCCTGAATTTAGGGCCGGAACAAGGTTCAGTTATTCCAACACGAATTTTGTCTTGCTGGCAATGATCGTCGAAAAGCTCACCGGCATGCCCTACCCCGACTATTTAAAAAAGAATTTCTTTGAGCCTTTGCAAATGAATGACACCTATGTTTTTTCACTTTCGGATAGCATCACCGCAATAAAATCTTACAAAGCAAATGGTTCGACCTGGAAATGGGATTTCCTGGAAAATACCTATGGTGATAAAAATATTTACACCACTCCAAGAGACCTGTTGAAATGGTCACTGGCTTTGTCGGAAGGAAAGATTATGAACCAGGCGCTTCTTGATTCAGCATTTACTCCTTACAGCTTTGAACGCCCCGGCGTTCACAATTATGGGTTGGGCTGGCGATTGCTAATGTTGAAAAACGGGAAAAAGGTGATCTATCATAATGGCCGCTGGCATGGCAGCAATGCAGCATTTGCAAAACTGACTGATGAAGACATTACCATTATTATTATCGGCAACAGGTACGATGTTAATATTTACAATACCGCTCGAAAAGCCTATGATATTTTTGGCGATTACCTGCAAGGTGGCCCAACCATTGATGAAGAAGGAGAAATTACTTACCACGATCCGCCCCCGGTTCATCATGCTAAAAGATTTGTAGTTAGAAAAAATTCTCACCACAAGCGCTATTATTCTTCTACCACAAAGTCTGTGGCAAAGACAATAAAATAATTATTTAGCCGGCATTGGTGCTACTATTAAGCTTTTGTTGCCTGCCTGCCGCCTGCCTGCCGGTAGGCAGGGTAGGCAGGTGTCGCACACTTGTACACCTGGAATTCTATTCAACTTTTTTCGTGAATCGTGAGACGTGAGTCGTGAGTGTAAAGGTTCTCCTGACGACTCACGACTATTTTATCTGTTCGTATCACCAATTTCTGCGTTACCTTTGCTCACTCGTAACTTTCTGAAAGAATTATGAAAAAAATACATATTGTATTGCTTGTGCTCATCGCCGGTACCATCGCGGTTTTGATAAGTTTTATGGGTACTCTAAGTACTTATGATACAGTTCAAAGCGCCATGAAGAAGAAAGGAAAAGTGGTAAGCATTATCGCGAAGCTTGATCATAACCAGCCGATACAATATGATGCCGTGAAAGACCCAAATTATTTAAGCTTTACAGCCTATGATTCTTTAGGCAGTAATATGAGAGTAATCTACCGTAAAGAAAAACCGGCAAATCTTGAACATAGTGAAAGATTGGTGTTAAAGGGAAGGATGAATGAGGATCATTTTGAATGTACAGAAATATTGATGAAATGTCCATCAAAATATAAGGATGACATGAACCAGGCGAAGAAGAATCTCCAGGAAAACGCAACAACGACGCCAGCCAACAATTCCACACCACAATATCAATAAAGGATGGACTATACAGGCGAGCATTTATTACCCGGTTTATTGGGTCATTTTTTTATCACACTTTCTTTAGTTGCTTCATTGGTTGCCACCTTTGCTTATTTCAAAGCAACGCGATCAAAAATTGATACTAATACGAGTTCCTGGAAAAATCTTGCCCGTGGCGCATTCATTACGGAAGTCGTTTCTGTGTTTGCGATCTTTGGGATTCTTTTTTATATCATCAGCAATCATTTTTTTGAATACAAATATGCCTGGCAACATAGCAGCCGAACGCTCGAAGTAAAATACCTGCTAAGTTGTTTTTGGGAAGGACAGGAAGGAAGTTTTCTTTTATGGAGCATATGGCATTGTGTGCTGGGTTTGATCCTGATCCGTAAAGCCAGGCGATGGGAAGCCCCTGTGATGACAGTGGTGAGCTTTGCCCAGGTTTGCCTGGCGACAATGATCGCCGGTATTTATTTTTTTAACTGGAGAATGGGTTCCAATCCATTTGTATTATTGAGAAATGAGATGGATGCACCCATATTTTCCCAGCCAAATTATCTTTCGCTGATCAAAGATGGCAATGATCTGAATCCGCTGCTTCAAAATTATTGGATGGTGATCCACCCACCTGTTTTATTCTTAGGATTTGCTTCCACCATTGTTCCTTTTGCATTTGCAATAGCCGGTTTATGGACAAAGAAATTTGGAGACTGGACAAAAGCCGCACTGCCATGGGCTTTATTTTCTGCAGCTGTATTAGGCACCGGCGTCATGATGGGAGGCCGCTGGGCATACGAGTCGCTCAACTTCGGAGGATACTGGGCCTGGGATCCTGTGGAAAATGCATCGCTTGTTCCCTGGCTGACATTGATCGGTGGGATACATACCATATTAATTTATAAACATACGGGTCATTCATTAAGAGCATCACATTTTTTATTGCTTATTACGTTTAGTCTTGTTCTCTATTCAACCTTTCTTACACGCAGCGGTGTACTGGGTGATACTTCTGTACACGCGTTTACTGATCTTGGAATGAATTTTCAATTGCTGGCTTTTCTGTTTGTGTTTCTTATTCCGGCTTTTGTTCTCTACGCAATTCGTTACAAAGAGATACCGCATATTGTCAAAGAAGAACAGACTTCTTCACGTGAATTTTGGATGTTTATTGGTTCATTGATATTTTTTTTAGCCGCTCTTTTTATTATCATCGCTACCTCATTACCGGTCATCAATAAAATTTTTGGCAGCAAGTTTACCATGGGTGAAGACTCAGTATTTTCTTACAATCGCGTGATCATCTTTGTCGCCATCATCATCGGTATTTTAACCGCCATCATTCAATACTTAAAATATAAGCAAACCAGCTCCAGATTTTTCCTGGGAAAGATCATTTGGCCTACTGCAACTGCATTTGTAATTGCTTCGCTGGTCCTTGCCTTTGGTAATATCAATTACCGGGAACACGGAACCGGGTTCCTGGGAGCCATTTGGCTGGCAATCCTGTGCAGTGTTTATTCAGTGGTTGCAAATACTGCCTACATCTGGCTCGGAATGAAAGGCAAGCTAAAACTTTCGGGCGGTTCCATTTCACACCTGGGATTTGGTTTGATGCTTGCAGGAATCTTAATTTCTTCTTCAAAGAAAGAAGTGCTTTCCTACAACACCAGCGGCATCTTCGTTCCATTGGGTGAAAAAAATAAAATTACCGGGGAACCCGGAGAAAATCTTACGCTTGTAAAAGGAGTGCCTGCTGCAATGGGGAATTATAATGTTACTTATGAAAGCGATTCCATGCATCCTAAAAAATCTTTGTGGTATTATAAAATTCATTTCAGGAGCAAAAACGGAAATGAACAATTTACACTAATGCCAAACGCATTTGTAAATTATAAAGGCAACCAGGGATTGATGGCAAACCCCGACGCAAAGCATTATTGGGATCATGATATTTTTACTTATATCACTTCCCTGCCCGATCCCGAAAAAAATAAAGACACTGCATCTTTCAGACCACAATCGCTGAAAAAAGGAGATACTGCATTTTATTCGAATGGATATTATGTACTGGAGGATGTATCAACACAAACAAATATTCCCACCGGCGGTCTTGCGCCTGATGATAAAGTTTATCTGGCAACGATCAAAGTATTTTCAAAAAATAATACTTCTTATACTTCGAAGCCATTTTTGATCAATAAGGGGGATAATTTTTTCCCTGTCCAGGATAGTGTTATTTCTGAAAATCTCGTTTTTCAGTTAAATAAAGTAAGTGAAGATCACATTGAATTGGGTGTAAAAGAATCCAACTCTCTCCTGCAGTACATAACTCTGAAGGCATATAATTTTCCTTTTATAAATTTATTATGGGCCGGAGTAATCATTATGGTCACCGGCATCATTATCAGTATTGCCAGGCGAATTCAGTTAAACAGATCTGAACGGGAGATAGAAAATTTAACATTGTAAAACAGCTTTGGGACTAGTTTCTTTGTCTATTAGTATAAAATAATAGGGTCTTTTTGTAATTTTAAAAGATGAAATTTTTGGGAAAATACCGGGTGTATTTTGTGCTGGCGGGGATAGCTTTATGCATGAGCTTTCAAATGAGGGCCCAGTCTGATTCTGTTGCAAATAAATGGGGGGCAAATGATACTTTGATAGTGCCTGCCATTATTTATGAAGGGGAAAGCCTGCCCTATAAAGAAATGGAAATGGTTTGGGTTTCCAATATGCCACCGGATAAATTAGCCAAATACATTGAAGAGTGGAACCGGTTGAGAAATGCGGTATATGTTACCTATCCGTATGCAAGAATTGCAGGTGTTACAATAAATGATATTAATGCCCGTCTTACAAATGTTACTTCAAGAAGGCAAAGAAAGGAATATATAAAGACGAGAGAAAAAGAACTGCGAAGTCAGTTTACAGAACCCATGGAGAACCTTTCTGTTTACCAGGGAAAGATACTGATGAAGCTTATTAACCGGCAAACAGGAAATAATTGTTACGACATCATTAAGGAGTATAAAAACGGCCTTACCGCCAGAGTTTATCAAACCGTAGCCTTCTTTTTTGGCAGCAGTTTAAAGCAAGATTGGGATCTGAAAGATAAAACTGACCGCCAGATTGAAATTATTGTCAGGGAAATCGACGGTGTTTGGTACAATAATCCTTATAAGCCCGGAATTCCGGCCTCAAAATAATTATTACTGCGGCTAATTTATTACAGTCATCTTCGAACAAAATATCTTCTTTATTTTTATCCATTATTTATAGAAAATAATAACTAGTAAGCAAAAACAAATATCAGTATGAAACTCGATCTTCTTGCTATTGGTGTTCATCCGGATGATGTTGAATTAGGCTGTTCGGGAGTCATCATCAGCGAAATCCAGAGAGGAAAAAAAGTAGGTGTGATTGATCTTACGCAGGGTGAGCTTGGCACGAGAGGAAGTGTTGAGGCCCGTTACAAGGAATCAGCAAATGCGGCTTCGGTGATGGGTGTGCATGTGCGCGAAAATTTGAAAATGAGAGACGGATTTTTTCGAAATGATGAAGAGCACCAGTTAAAATTGATCCAGGCCATTCGGAAATATAAACCCGAAGTGGTGATTGGAAATATTTTGCATGACCGGCACCCGGATCACGGTCGTGCGGGACAAATGATCAGCGATTCCTGTTTCTTGTCAGGACTTGTGAAAATCATAACCAGGGATGAGAACGGAAATTTGCAGCAGCGATGGAGACCAAAATATTTGTTTCACTATTTGCAGGATTGGTATCATGAGCCCGATCTGTTGATCGACATTACCGATGTATTCGATCAAAGAATGGAAGCCATTGAAGCTTATAAAACACAGTTCCATACTTCCGTGAATAGCGATGAAGGTCCACAAACCTATATTTCTACCCCCGATTTTCTGGACAGCATAATAGCCCGCGCCAGGATGTTTGGAAAACGAATTGGAGTTAAATATGCAGAGGGTTTCACCTGCGAGAAAATGATTGGTATTCGTAACCTTGATGCCCTGATCCTCAATGAGACATAGAGCTTACAGGATTTTTTATTTTCAATGGAGATTTTGAATCCTTTATGGTTTTTCCTAATCTGTTATTCGTTTTTCTCTATCATTTTTAAACTTAACCCTTAGCCATGGTATTTTAATACAATTTAATTTTTTTTCCTTCGTTAGTTATTTTGAATATCCAATATCTGTGCTATAAACCACCGTACTATGAATAAACCATTCTACAACGACCAGCATGCTATTGCTGAACAGTTGATGTTTCTTGATACCCACATTTGCCAGATGGCCCAGTTAGCCCATCAAAAAATTACTACGCTGAAACTTTCTTACGTTCATGCTGCCTATTGCAACAGCCGTAAAGAATTATATGCTCTTGTGAAGCGAACGCTTTTAACGTTTGTAACTCCTGAATTTGTTTTGACTGAAGAAAAATTCTTTGATACTTATTCGGAGAATTAAATCCTTCGAGATTCAATCTTAACTAAACAGAAACCAATGAAAAAATTGATCTTAATTATCATCGTTATAACAGCAATCGCCTCTTGCAGCACATCTGTAAAACTAATCGGAAAAGTCAACATGATCTCTAACCGGAACATTGATCCCAAGCTCGATTATGATGTCATATCGACTTATTCAGGTGGAAGTAACCGGGATATTAAAAAATCACGTGCTGCTACTGTTGAAGATGCGATTGATCAGACAGTAAGAAAAGTTCCAGGCGGTGAATTTTTAATGAATGTCAAAATTTATCTGGTAAACAAAAAATACATTGCAACTGAAGGGGACGTTTGGGGAGTAAAATCCAATGTTGCTTATCGTGGTTTCCGAGTGGGCGACAAAGTAACCTGGAAAGTAATGAGTGGGTTTAAGACAGGTACTATTAAGTCACTAAAGGACGACAAGACCTGTTTAATTGAGACTGAAAATGGTAACGTTATTGAAAAGAAATATGACGACATAAGTAAAGCACAATAAATTTGCCCATAACAAGCATTCTATATAAATCCGGGATTAGACTGATTAAAGTTTAATATGATCTTATGAGGGTAAAAAAGGATTATCCTAACGCCGATGGTATTATTTTCGATGAAGTTGATATGGAACATGCTACCTGTATTAAATTCAAAGAATAATCTTCAAGAGAATTACAGAAAGCACAAGAAGCTTGCGACGAACTGTCAGATCAAGTGGTAGCTATTTCAAATCTTCATCTTCTTCCCCATTTTCCAGTAAATTCAGATCCACTGCATCCATTCCTGAAATTCCCTCAATAGAGCCGCGGATATGTGCCGCATTGATCAAAACTTTTTCCAGTTGTTTTTCTCTTGTCTTCCATAATCTTTCCATCGCATCTCTTTCTTTTTGTATAGAAATTTTCATAGCCATAAATCCTTCACGTATCGCTTTCCATTGTTCTGCAAATTCATGGCTGGTCAGGTATCCGTAAAGCAAATGCATTTTGTCGCCTTTATTCTCATTGTTCTTAGCCGTATTGAAAACACGGATCACACCATCTCTTAAAACACCTGCCAATGCCTTTACTTCGGAAAAATCGCAGATCCATACACCATCTTTGATCCCAAAACAATCCATATCCTTTGGCATCGTTCGGGTAACGATCACGGCAATCTCGGCATTTTGATTTCGCATATCGGCTTTTAGTTTTTCGATCCATTCAACAACAAAAGCATTGGTTCTTTTACTTTCGTAAATGATCTTGCCGCATTCCTGGCCAAAATTGTTTCGCACTGTTTGAATGCAATCGGCACCACGAACCCCCTTCCCTACTTCGGTAATGATGTCAAAAGGAAAAGTTGTTTGAAGCATTTCCTCCAACGCCTGTTCCTGCACCTCACCCTGCAATTGCATGGAGCCTTGCTCTGCTCTTCTTTTCATTTCTTCTGCAAGCTTTCTTTGTGCCTCCAGTTTTTCTTCCATTTCTTTCATCCGTAACTGGAACTCGATTTCTTTCGCTGCAATTCTTTGTTCTTCTAATTTCCTGATTTCAACAGACAGCTTTTCCCTTTCCTG
>JBIOGV010000135.1:0-10014 GCA_044448365.1 Chitinophagales bacterium | reverse complement strand
CGATGTAGTTCCGTGATCTATATCATTGGGAAATAACAAAAAACAAATTCCAAATCTCAAATAAGGTGCCTTGATTCTGGAATTTGTCATTTCAGATTTGGAATTTATTCTTAAAGGCTATTTGCTGAACTGAACCTCGTACAACTCGGGCCACCATTTTCCGGTAACATAAATTTTCTTTGATGCTGAATCGTATGCAATACCATTTAATACGTCTGCATGCGAATCTTTCTGCTTAATACTGTTCCATAAATCCGAGAGGTCAATCTTAGCTACAACCTGCCCGTTCGAAGGATCGATCTTTAGAATATAGGGCAATTGCCATTGGTTAGCATATAAGTAACCATCAATGTATTCAAGCTCGTTCAGATTATAACCAAGAGTACCGGCATCGGTTACGGCAAGCTTTTTTATCAGCTTAAAAGTTGAAGGCTGGTAGTAGTAGAGATTACTGCTTCCATCATCAACAATCAGATTTGTACCGTCAGTAGTCATTCCCCACCCCTGGCCGTTATCCGTACTTATAGTAAGCTCATTTATTTTCTTAAAACCCATTGAATAAACAAAAATTGCCTTTTCTTTATAGGTTAGCTGATAAATAGTATCATGCAAAATGACAATGCCCTCTCCAAAATATTTTTTATCAAGATTGATTTGCTTTTCCACTTTACCTGAATTCAAATCAATCTTCATCAATTTGGATTTACCAATATAATCAGGATCACCACTACTTTCATAAAGGAAACCATTGTAGATAAGCAGGCCTTCCGTAAATGAGGAAGTATCATGAGGGAAGGTTCTCTGCACAATACAATTTAATATGGGTGGCGCAGGCGGTTGCGGAATATCGGGTGTCTGTGTTCCATTATTGCAGGCTATTAAACAAATACCAATAGTTATCGTAAAAATACCTGTATATAAAAAAGTTTTCATCGCAGCGTATTGAATCGCGCAAAAATAAGCTTTGAAATGAATTGGTTGTGTTAAAGGTCTTAAAACTGCTCTTCAATTTCTTAACCGTAAAGTTTGATTATAAAATAAAACAAATTATATTTGAGCCACAACCGTTACCCTTCCCCGAAAGAATTGACTGATCGTATCCCTGAATTTCCTATCTTATTTTTCCCAGTATTCATGTTATCCTTTCCAATACCGCATGAAAATTTTATGCTGATCAGGTATTTTTTGCATTTTAAGTATGAAAGGAAATATGAGAAAATGGTTACTTGGATGGTTTGGCCTGCTGGCCTTTAACTTTCTTTTTGCCCAAAGAGACTGCAGATCGTTTGAATACCAAAATCAATTGATCCAAATTAATCCCTCTCTTGGTGATTCCTTAAAATCAATAGAAAATTTCGTACATGATCGCTTATTATTTTCTGCAAGAACCCAGGAGGCAAAAATTATTAAAATTCCCGTTGTTGTTCATATTCTTTATCATTTTCCAGGTGAAAATATTTCTGATGCTCTGGTCAAAAGCCAGATAGCCGCCTTAAACAGGGATTACAGAAAACAAAATGCGGACACGACAAAAATTCCTGATGTATTTAAGCCGCTTGCTGCCGATTGCGGTTTGGAATTTCAGTTGGCAACTGTTGATTCTGAAGGCAGGGCAACCACAGGCATCATTCGCAAATACACTCCTATTACATTGTGGACAACCGATGATAAGATCAAGTTTTCTTCACAAATGGGTGATGATGCATGGAATCCAAAAAGCTATTTGAACATTTGGGTAGGTTCACTTCAGAGCTTGCTTGGTTATTCAAGCATGCCGGGTTATCCGGCCAATAAAGACGGTGTAGTTATAAGTAACAGGGTTTTTGGAATTACAAAAACCGGTATTTTCAACGAGGGCAGAACCGGCGTTCATGAAGTAGGACATTGGCTCGGCCTCCGGCATTTATGGGGCGATACCGACTGTGGCGATGACAGTGTGGCCGATACTCCCAAACAGGAAACATTCACCAACGGTTGTCCATCGGTAATTCATATCAGTTGTAACAATGGTCCGAATGGTGATATGTATATGGACTACATGGATTTTACAAATGATGATTGCATGGTAATGTTTACAGAAGGGCAAAAACAAAGAATGTTGGCGCTTTTTCAACCGGGCGGACCCAGGTATTCAATCCTTTTTTCTAATGGTTTAGGAACTCCGACTCAAGAAGCGATCCCGCTTCCTGATGATTCGCCTAAATGGCTTCATTTGAAAATATATCCTAATCCTGCCAATACAAAACTTACTATCAATATAGAATTCGATCCAAGATGGGTGGGAAAGGAATTAACCGTATTGAATGCCGTGGGGCAGGTGGAAATTAAAATAACAATCAGTTCAACAATTCAAACGCTTGATATAAGCAAACTGGAACCGGGGGTTTATTTCATTTCCGCTGAAAAAGCAGGGGATAAAATACGTGAAGAGTTTGTAAAGTTTTAAATGATATCTGAAACCGCCAGAAGTTCAGGGATTGGATGGATAACCATATTTACGCCGGTTGAAGAAAATTTTTTTACCCTTTAATTTTATTATAAATAAATTGTCGTATTCACCGTCGCTGAGATCAGCGGTCAATTTTGTTTGACCACAGAGTTTATTTACGATATCATCGACTGTATTTGAATGACCGACTACCAACGCATTTCCTTTATCTGACTTAAGAATGTTTACCAGTGAATCAATATTACCATATAATTCGATACTGACCTTTATTGCGCCGCTCAATGGTGCAGCGGTCGACATAGTGCGGGTTGTATTAGTTGAATAGATACGCTTGATATGTTTATTCCTTAATTCATCCTTTAATACAAGAGCTCTCACTTTGCCGGCTTCAGATAATGGCGGATCACTCGTCATCATTTTTGCAAGACTGTCTGCGGAAGATGCTTTTTCTGCATGACGAACAATATATATCATCCTGGTACATGAGAAAAAAAATATACAAACAGTTATTAAAATGAATGAAATTTTCATGACAGAATGTTTTTTGGGCTTATTTACAGCAGTAAACCATGCTTATTTATGGATATTAACAGTTTAAAGTTAAACTCCTATTTCATTAGTGAAGTCTTTTTTTTAAATTAGTCAGTCAAAACAAGCACGCTATGAAAAGTTTATCCGAAACCTGGTTCGCCGAAGGATATATTGATTTTGAACTCAAAAAATATACCTTGCTGGCATACCTGCAACAGGTAAATAAATATTTCAATGAAAACAAATTATATCCCCAGCTGGCTGATATAATTTTTCATTACAATAACCTGGTAGCATTCAGGGAAAACAAAAAATTCCTGCAGGAACATTTCCCCAAAAAGCTGACCGGCATGCAAATGGAAAAACTTCAGTTTTTGTATGAACAAATGATAGAAGATACTGACTTAATGAAAGAGCTTGAAGAGATCATCAATTATTCCACATCAACGATAAAAAGAACGATCCGCAGCGGCACAGAGATCTATGAATTCATAGAAGACAAACTTACCATTACACCAATCGGGCTTGTGCCACTTGATACGAATGAAGGCTATTTCTTTTTAAGCAGCGGTAAAAAAAATACAAGAGTTTATTATTATCGTCTTTCCTTTTTCGAAAAGCATGATGAAAAATACCGCAGCATAAAAACCTTTTATATCGATAACAAGCGCCGGAGCATGAGTAACACCTATGAAAGTATAAAAGCGGATCTTATTCGAAACCGGAATGAGTTGCCCAATCCTGCCGTGTACTCAGTTGAAATAAATCTGAGTTTTCCTTTAAGCGAAACGTTGCTCCCCATTGCCAAAAGAAGCCTGGTAAAATATATTTCGCAACAGGCAGCTTAATTAAATCAGGAAAATAATTCTTCGATCACCTCTTTATCGGCCTGGTTTTTTGGTTGCCGCCATACCCTCCACATTTGCAGACATAAAGCCAGAACTATTAATGATAATCCTGTGAAAAAACTCCATCCGAGCTCCTTGTTCTCATGATATATGATAAAGGCGAGGATGATCCCATATACAGGTTCCAGGTTAAAGGAAAGATTTACGGTAAAAGCTGTTAACTTTTTTAATGAATTCACTGAAAACTGAAATGCAAGTACTGAACAGAACCATGACAGTACAAGCAGCCAGATCCAATCACTAAGATTAGGAATAATATAAGAAGTTGGAAATTGTTTCAAATAAAAGGGCATAAAAAAAGATAAAGTGATCAATCCGCCGCTCAATTGGTAGGTTAACAATGTTTGTGAATTAATCCTGTGTACAAACTGTTTGATAAAGATCATTACAAAAGCAAGCAACATGGCGCAAACAACTCCCAGTATGATCCCGGTTTTATATTTTGGATCAAAATGAAAAATAACATAAATACCGGCGATGACAACTAATCCCAATACTACTTCGATTGCGTTGATACCTCTCTTAAAAAATAATGGTTCGAACAGGGCTGTAAAAAAACCGACAGCAGAAAAACAAACAAGTCCGACGGAAACATTTGCGTATTTTATGGAGCCATAAAAACAAACCCAATGTAAAGCAGAAAGAAAGCCAATGCCCGAAAGTTTCAGAATATCTTTTAATGAAAGACGCCGGAGTTTTTTTGTAAGTGAAAATAAAATCCACATTGTCACAGAACTGATGAACAAACGATACCAAACCAATAAACCCTCATTTAATGTTATCAGCCGCCCAAGCACGCCTGTAAAACCTGCCAGCCAGACAGCAATATGTAACTGAAGAAATGCTTTTTTCATCAAGATTGTAAAACTAAAAAAGAAAAGTTGAGATCTTGTCTCAACTTTTACCATATATCTTTATCCGACGATTGTTCATTTTCCCTGCGCTACGATCTCATTCTCCTGTAAGGAATTCATTTCCGGGATCTCGACATTCTTTACTCTTTTTCTATAGTTCTTGAACAAACTAAGCCATCTTAATCTTAAAACGCCAAGTACACCTTCTTTAATAATGCCTTTATTCATTTTTGATGTCCCCATCGTACGATCCTGGAAAAGTATCGGCACCTCTTTCAATTTAAAATGCAGCTTCCAGGCGGCAAATTTCATTTCGATCTGGAAAGCATATCCTACAAAAACAATTTTATCAAGATTGATCGTTTCAAGAACTTCTTTCCGGTAACACATAAATCCTGCCGTAGGATCTTTTATAGGCATCCATGTAATTAACCTGGTGTATAAAGAGGCGCCTTTTGAAAGAGCTACCCTATTGGCCGGCCAATTTACGACTCCTCCTCCTTTCACATATCGTGAGCCAATAGCAAGATCGGCGCCGCGATTTTTGCAGGCATCATAAAGACGCGGGAGATCATTCGGATTATGTGAAAAATCGGCATCCATCTCAAAAATATATTCATAGTCATTGGCGATTGCCCATTTAAATCCATGAATATATGCAGTTCCCAGCCCCAGCTTTCCTGGTCGTTCCTCAATAAATAATCGGCCGGGAAATCTTGACTTCATTTCCCTTACAATTTTTGCGGTACCATCCGGTGAGCTATCATCAATGACCATTACATGAAAATTCTGCTGCAAGTTGAGAATACTTTGCAAAATAGCAGAGATATTCTCTCTTTCATTGTAGGTTGGTATAATAACAATCTTATCCACCGATAGATAACTAAATTACTGAATTGGTTCAGGGTAAAATTATTAATTCTTATAGGCGGTTTGTTAAATCTTCTTCAGCATGGTACGGGCATAGATCTCAGTAAGCTTCTGCTTTGTATGCATTGGAAAATCGCCTTTCATCATCCAATCATAATACTGTGGCTCGGATTTTAGTACATCACATATGGGACGACCCTTGTGTTTTCCGAAATTAAATATCTCAACGCCATTTTCAACAGTAAAACGTCGTGCAAAGTCTACGATCACTTCTTCTCCTATTATCTTCAAAACAGATTCTACTGTATTACCAAGATCGGGGTAACGATCCAATTGTGCCTGAAAAATCTCCAAAGTTGCGAGGGCATCGGCTTCTGCACTGTGAGCGGCATCATGTGATTTGTTACAATAAAATTTATACGCAGCACTTAAAGTACGTTGCTCCATCAGGTGAAAAATTTTCTGTACATCTACTAACTTTCGATTTTTTATATCAAAATCCACCCCGGCACGTAAAAATTCTTCCATTAGCATAGGAATATCAAAACGATTGGAGTTATATCCCGCAAGATCGCAGCCGTCAAGTATTTGCTTCAGTTCCTGCGCCACCTGTTTAAATAAAGGTGCATCTTTTACCATTTCATCAGTGATGCCATGCAGCTCAGTAACTGCTTTGGGGATAGGTATCTGGGGATTAATGATTTTGCGTTTGATAACCTGGTTTCCGTCGGGTAATAATTTCACAATAGCAATTTCAATGATACGGTCTGTACCCAAATTTGTACCTGTTGTCTCAAGGTCAATTACAGCAAGTGGTTTTTTCAATTGAAGAGGCATTATCGAATTTTATTTCCGTCTGCAAACGTAAGCTATTTCAATAAGTTTCTGAATTGATTTTATGAGAGAGTAATTGGTTAAGAGGACGATATAACAATGTTATCTTAGCTTTAACTATGCGCAAACCTGTTATAGTTATTACTTATTTTATTTAGATAATTTCCATTATGGTCGTTTCTATACCTATCGCTTTATAATTTAAGCATGAAATCCGAGCATAAAACTTTCATTATCAATACAACAATATTGAAATTAAGCAGGGCAGAATTAGCATAAATAAAAATGAAATGTATATTTGCAAAATAATTGATAGTCAAAAACCGTTTCTTACGCAAATATCCCTAAATGAAAAGCAAATTTCGTGTTCTTATTCTTTTGGCCCTGGTCGCAATAGCCCTAAGTTCCTGCTATTCTTCCAGAAAATCCGGCTGCCCAATGAATCCTCAAAGTAATTATAGATACAGAGGGTACTAGAATATAACTTTATAAGGTTAAGCTATGCATTGGATCCACCTCACTGATGAGGACCAGTTACAAAAGATCATTGTAAGGTCCCAGGAAAAGCCACAGGTAATCTTTAAGTATAGTTCTCACTGTGATTTAAGTGAAGCTATATTCAATCGTCTTCAAAAAAATTGTTGCCCCGGCGATATCGATTTTCATTTTTTAGACCTGGTCTCTCATGAGGACATTTCAACAAAGATTTCAGAAATATTTCATATCAGTAATCAGCCTTCCCAGGTCCTCCTGATCAAAGATGGCGAATGTATTTTCCAGGAAAGTCATTCAGAAATTTCATTAGAGCAAATCATAGAACACGCAACAACGGTTTCAGTTTAACGCTTCATTTCAATCATCCATTTGCTTATTTCATCGATCCGGATCATTACAGATCAGTGATCGGTTTGTATTTTGGTACTAATAATTTCATTACCAGCCAGGCCACAAGATAGGCAACTGCACATATTGAAAACATAATGGTATAACCTGTTTCGATATGACCTGATGCTTTATAATGATCAAATAAAGAACCTCCCAATTTCGATGTTACAACACCGCCAAGACCTCCTGCCATGCCACCGATACCCACAACAGAGCCCACTGCTTTTTTGGGAAACATATCCGAAACCGTTGTAAATATATTGGCTGACCATGCCTGGTGTGCTGATGCTCCCACACCGATCAAAAGGACAGGAATCCAAAAACTAACATACCCAAGCGGTTGAGCCGCTAAAACAACAAGAGGAAACAGAGCAATTACAAGCATGGCTTTCATTCTTCCATCATAAACTTTATAACCCTTTTTGATAAAATACACCGGAAACCAACCTCCACTAATACTTCCCACCATCGCCATGGTATATAATACAGCTAAAGGCAACATAACACCCATATCCACTATTCCATACCGGGCCTTTAAATAAGCCGGCAACCAGAATAAGAAGAACCACCATACACCATCAGTCATAAACTTCCCAAATGTAAAAGCCCAGGTTTGTTTATATGCCAAAAGCCTGAACCAGGATGTCTTTTCCGGCGATTTATCCGCTTCAATGATTGTTGTTTTTTCTTCTTCGCCTCCATTTATATAGTTCAGTTCGCTTACGGATAGTCTCTTTTGCTTTTCAGGCTGTTCATAAAATATAAACCAAAAGATCAACCATAAAAATCCCATGATGCCCATAATAACAAAAGCCGCTTCCCAACCCCAATGTACCCTGATCCACGGAACAGTAAGCGGGGCCAGGATCGCTCCCATATTAGTGCCTGAGTTAAAAATACCGGTAGCAAAAGAACGTTCCTTTTTGGGAAAGTATTCCGAAATGGCTTTGATCGCAGCTGGAAAATTGCCTGCTTCTCCAAGGCCCAGCAGAGCTCTTGAAAATATAAATCCTAATACTGAAACTGAAAAAATTGTAATACCCGCCCATCCAAAAACAGCGGAAATAGTTTTGCCAATAGGAATGGCGAATGCATGAGTGATCGCCGCCAGTGACCATATTATAATAGCTAACGCGTATCCCCTTTTCGTTCCCAACCTGTCAATAACCCAACCGCCAAAAAGCATTGATAAAGCATAAACAAATTGAAAAACGAGAATAATGTTTGCATAATCAGTATTGGTCCAGTTAAATTTTTTGGGATCTGCCAGGTAGGGCTGCAAAAGGCTTAACACCTGCCGGTCTAAATAATTAACAGTAGTAGCAAAAAATAACAGGGCGCAAATTGTCCATCTATATTTTCCTATGGCTTGCTTCATGCTACCCTCATCCCCTAAAGGGGAGTTTTGAAATCTTTTAAGTTTTAGTAAATCTTATCCCTGTTCAATCTCCCAGTGGCTGCACTTTCTCAGAAAAGGCCGGAACTTTCTATGATAAAACCTGCCTACAGACTGGTTTTATCCAGCCTTTTTTATTTCCTGAATTTTTCCCAACACTTCTTTAGTCAATTTTTCAATTGAAACATAATCTCTCTCCTGCATTAATTTTTTACTGATGAGTTTACTTCCCATACCCACTGCACAGACGCCTGCTTTAAACCAGGCTTCAAGATTTTCTTTTGTGGTGTCTACGCCTCCTGTCGGCATAAAAAATAATTTGGGAAAGATGTCTTTGATACTGGTTACGAACTCAGGCCCCAATAAATTGCCGGGAAATAATTTAATAAATGTGATTCCCTTATTTTCTGCAGTTATAATTTCGGAAGGAGACATACAACCCGGAGCATAAAAAATATTTTTTTTATTTGCATAGTCAACGACTTCGGGTATCAATCCCGGGCTTACCAAAAAATCGGCCCCCACATGTACATACTCCTCCGCATGTTGAAGTGTCTTCACAGTTCCCACACCGAGTAACATACCGGGCATTTCAATGTTTCTTATCTCAATTAACTTTCTGAAATTTTGGAACGCTGCTTCTCCCCTGTTTGTATATTCAACCGCTTTAATGCCGGCTCTGTAAATTGCCCGTAAAATTTCAACACTCACGGTTTCGTCTGTGTTAAAATACAAAGGCAAAATTCCTTGCTGAGCTATTATATCTGCTACTAACTGTTTACTGATCATCTGATAAAATTTATTTCTTGATTTATTCGCTCAATAATGGACAGAAAGTACAAGAGTGCGACGCAACAGGAGCTAAATAGTAGCACTGCAGCTTAGTACATAATTATATTTTCATCTCATCGCTGCACCCTTCCCGAAGCGTCCCCTTTCATCAACTCCAGGACCTCACTCAAAGTTGCATGATTGAGATCGCCGGGAATAGTGTGTTTCAATGCAGAGGCAGCCACACCGAATTCAGCAGCGTCTTTCATTGTCATTCCTGTAACAAGTCCATAGATAAACCCACTTGCAAAAGAATCACCGCTGCCCACACGATCAACGATCCGAACCTCATATTGACGGGTATGATAAAATTCGTTACCATCATAGACCAATGCACTCCAGCCATTATCACTTGCACTTTGACTTTCTCTTAAAGTAGAGGCAACATATTTAAATCCAAACTTCGCCACCATTTGCCTGAAAACAGTTTTGTAACCTTCAATATTTAACTCCCCT
>JBIOGV010000134.1:0-10049 GCA_044448365.1 Chitinophagales bacterium | reverse complement strand
GATCTCGGGAGTGGCTTCCAGATTGCGATGAGAGATCTTGATATTCGTGGTGCAGGAAATTTATTAGGAGGAGAACAAAGCGGATTTATGGCAGAGATCGGTTTTGAAATGTACCAGAAGATCCTGGATGAAGCCATTAAAGAATTAAAGCGAACCCAATTCAAAGAGTTATTCAGAGAAGAGATTACAAAACAGGATGATTTTGTCCAGGATTGTACCATAGATACCGATCTTGAAATCCTGATACCGGATGACTATATAGAAAGTATCACGGAACGTTTATCCATCTACACCCGGCTGGACAATTCAGAAACAGAAGAAGAACTTCAGCAGATCAGGGAAGAGCTGATCGACAGGTTTGGACCGATCCCTTCGGAAGTAGAAGATCTTTTTATCACTGTTCGATGCAGAAAATTAGGAGTGGAGTTGGGGTTTGAAAAAATGTTATTGAAAGACCACTCGTTGAGGTGTTATTTCATCAACAGGCCCGATTCTCCATATTTTGAATCTAAAACATTCAAACAAATTCTTTCCTTTATTCAAACACAAACGAATAAGGCAAGATTGAAACAGGTTGGAAAATTGTTTTTACTGATAGTTGATAAGATCTCTTCTATGGAAGAAATGCATAAATGGTTGAAGCAAATACATGAATTTATCCACGAAAAAATACCTGCTTAAAGGAAATTACCTGTTCGTAACATCGACGATCATCGAAAATTTGTGTTTTATTAATTAAAGGTTCATACATGCGGGCAGCCGTATGATTTTTATCGCAATTTCCGCTATAATTATGCTAAAATCAGAATGCTGCCCACAATTAGTATTTCAGCTTTTTTATTATTATTTTTATCGCCCATTCAATACTATGAAACCGAATCCAATTCCCCTGATTGCTGCCTTTTTTCTGATCTCATTTCACTGTTTATCCCAGGCTGATTCCGCCAATCGTTTATTTTTAAAAACCGGTTCATTCATTCCGGAGAAAAATATTGATTCCGGTTTTACACAGGAATTCAATCAGAGAGCCTTGCGCGGAGAAGGGCAATCATTTGCAATCATACAATTTGAGCATATTCCTACTTCAACGGAAAAGCAACTGTTATTGCAATCCGGAATTACCCTGGTCAATTATATTCCCAACAATGCCTATTCGGTAAGCATTAAAGGCTCAATAAATGAAAAAATCCTGCACCAGGTGAACGCAAGGGCTGTCGTTGAATTGAGGCCAGAGCAAAAAATGCCTTTCCCTCTTTCAATAGGGATAGCTCCGGCATGGTCCGTAAAAGTAGCCGGCACAGCTGATGTATGGATAAGTTTCCTTAAGGTCTTTTCTTATGAATCGGTGATCTCAGAATTAAAGCGAAGAAATTTTGATACGACCTCAACTGCTTATAAAAACTATCACATAATTTGTTTACGTGTTCCTTTGCAAAGATTGACTGAATTGGCATCACTGCCGTTTGTTGAATATGTGCAACCAGCGCCACATGAAGATCAACCGTTGAATAATGTAGACCGATCGGATTCGAGGGCCAATATTTTAAATGCATCCACGACAGTGGGCGGCAGAAATTTGAAAGGACAGGGTGTTGTGATAGGCATTGGTGATGATGCGGACCCCCAGTTGAATGTGGATTTTACAAACAGGGTAATTAGCCGCACCTATGCGCCACCTTCTGCTACTCATGGCAAGCATGTTGCAGGAACTGCCGGTGGTGCGGGTATTATGAATGAATTATACAGGGGGTATTCTCCGAAAGCAACTCTCATCACTCAATATTTTTCAGGTATCTGGCAAAATGCTCCCGCTTATGTTCAGGATTATGGAATGGTGTTAACCAATAATTCTTACGCTGCTATAACGGGTGATTGTTCTTATAACGGTCTTTATGACCTGTACTCTTCCATTTTAGACCAACAGGAAATAGACTTTCCTTACCTGCAACATGTTTTTGCTGCGGGTAACAGTGGTGCTGATTTTTGTTCTCCTTATCCTTCGGGTTTTGAAACAGTTCTTGGAAGTTATCAATCTGCAAAAAATGTGCTGACGGTTGGGGCCACAGATTCCACAGGAACAGTTCCAACTTTCTCAAGTAAAGGACCCGTGAAGGATGGAAGATTGAAACCAGAGATAACTTCAATGGGTCAACGCGTAGTATCCGACGGCAACGGTGGTTATTTTTATGATAGTGGAACCAGCATGGCCAGCCCTGGCGTGACAGGTGGTTTGACCTTGTTGTATCAATTATATAAACAACTAAATAGTGGAAATAATCCGAAAAGCGGGTTGATGAAAGCAATAGTCTGTAATAGCGGTCGTGACGGGGGAAATAGCGGGCCTGATTTTTCTTATGGCTTTGGCTGGATGGATTTGAGAAGAGCGGCAATAACTATCGAAAATAACAGGTACTTCACGTCCACAATTGCAAACGGAATTCAAAATACTCATTCCATGACTATTCCGGCGAATGCAGCTCAATTGAAAGTGATGCTTTACTGGCATGATCCTCCTGCATCATTATTATCAAGTCAAACATTGGTGAATGATTTGGATCTTACGGTACAAACTCCATCATCAACAATTGTTTTTCCAAAGATTCTTGATACCATCCCTGCTCATGTTACCCATGTCTGTACCGAGGGTCCCGATCATATCAATAATATTGAACAGGTTGTTATCAACAACCCGCAGGCAGGGAGCTATACAATCAATGTCAATGGCAATTCAATAACTCAAAACTCTCCGCAGGAATATTTTATAGCTTATGATGTTGTTCCCGATAGCACCACACTTAGTTTTCCAATAGGCGGTGAAAGTTTTTCCACAACTGATTCGGCATTGATACAATGGGATGCTTTTGGGACCGGTTCAACATTTAAGCTTGAATATTCTACGGATGATGGAGTGAGTTGGACGACGATTAATAGTTCTATTGCCGGCAATCTTCGTCAAAAAAAATGGATCATACCCAACATTACAACTGATAATGCAAAAATAAAACTTACAAATAATACTACCGGTGCAGTAAGCATTAGTAGTGATTTTACCATTTTGGGATTGCCCGTAGTCAGCCTGGTTACCCCGATCTGTGAGGGATATATTAAAATTAAATGGGGAAGCATACCGTCTTCGACCGACTATGAAGTATTTATGTTGCGTGGCGATGATATGCAATCAATGGCGATCATTACTGACACGAGTTATACATTCAGCGGTTTATCAAAGGACTCTGTTTATTGGGTAGCTGTACGGGCGAGGTTGAATGGAAATCCCGGGAGAAGATCAGTTGCGGTTTCGCGCCAGCCAAATACCGGCACCTGTGCCGGAAATATTTCTGATAATGATCTGAAACTTGATTCAATACTTGCGCCACTTTCAGGCAGAAGATTTACATCTTCAGAACTCGGTAATTCTGTACAAATAAAAGTTAGGATCAAAAACCTGGATGATGTGGCCATCAGCAATTTTGATGTTAAGTATTCGGTGAATGGCGGTGCCTGGATCAGTGAGCATGTAGCCAGCTCTGTAAATGGAGGCACAACTTATACGCATACATTCGGCACAACCTATGATTTTTCTTCGATCGGAACCTATACTCTTACGGCTGTTGTGGATTATGCATCTGACACCGTTAAGGTAAATGATACTTTAACTGCTGTTATAAAACAGCTAGATAATCAGCCTGTTGATCTTACAACTCCATTCCTGGAAAACTTTGATGCTGCACCACAACAGCAATTTAAAACTGCTCAAACTGGATTAGCTGGTCTTGACCGGTTTGATTTCAGCAATTCCACGGCATTCGGACGCATTCGCAGTTTTATTAATAGCGGAATTGCTTATTCAGGCAACAATGCAATCACCCTTGATGTGGACCGCTATATTTATCCTTCAACGAATACAAATTATTTATACGGAACATTTAATCTTTCAAACTATAATGCCAATACAGACGATATAAGACTGGATTTTTATTATAATAATCACGGTCAGCCATCAGGCAGTGCAAATGCAGTTTGGATAAGAGGAAGTGACACATCATCATGGGTATCGGCTTATGATCTATTTGCGAATCAAAATGATCCGGGAGAGTATAAAAAAACATCCAGTATTGAGATTTCAGATCTTTTGACAGGTGCCGGACAAAATTTTAAGCCTTCTTTTCAAATCCGGTGGGGTCAATTTGGTTATTTACCTACGGTTGACATAGCAAATGCAGATGGCTATACATTCGAGGATATTCATTTGTATAAAGCCATTGACGATATACAAATGATCAGTATTGATACGCCCGGCGTAAACAGTTGCGGATTGAATGCAACAACACCGATAAAGGTATCGGTTCGGAATAGTGTCAACACAACTATTTCGAATATCCCGGTTAAATTCCAGGTCGATGGAGGTTCAGTTATTTCAGAGACTATACCATCCATTGGCGGAAATGCAACTGTACAATATACGTTCAGTACAACTGCAAATCTTTCTTCGCCCGGCACGCATGCAATAGAAGTTTGGGTTGATTATCCTACTGATTCATATCGGCAAAATGATACAGCAAACAGAACCATTGTTAATTCTCCTGTCATTAGCTCATTTCCTTATTTGGAAAATTTTGAAAGTGGAAATGGTTCCTGGTACCCAGGTGGAGTTAGAAACTCGTGGGAATACGGCACCCCCGCATCCAATAAAATAAACTCAGCAGCTAGCGGCAGCAAAGCATGGAAAACAAGACTTGCAGGAAACTACAATGACCTCGAATTATCTTATTTATATTCTCCCTGTTTTGATATTAGCGGAATGACAAACCCAACATTAAGTCTTAGCCTGGCGCTGGATCTTGAAGATTGTGGAGCCAGTCTTTGTGACGGAGCCTGGGTTGAATATTCGGCCGATGGAATTACATGGAATAAATTGGGAGCTTTTGGAAGTGGCACAAACTGGTATAATAAAAATTATTCCGGCGATCAATTGTGGAATATTCAAAATTATACAAGATGGCATGTAGCGACTTCTGCTTTGCCTGCAGGACTTTCAAGATTAAGACTGCGCATAGTAATGAATTCTGATCCTGCAGTAAACAGGGAAGGCATTGCTGTTGATGATATTCACATTTATGATAACACTATGGGTATTTATAATGGGGTAACTCTTGCATCACCCATTAATCAAACTATCTCCGGTGGTACATCATGGATCGATTTTACATCAGGCGGAAAACTGGTCGCCTCTGTTCAGCCCAATAATCAAAACATGGGCAGCACCAATATACAGGCATATATCAACACAGGCGCCGTGCGCCATGCATCGAACCAATATTATCATGACAGAAATATAACGATTATACCGGCTAACAATTTAACCGACTCCGCAATCATTCGTTTTTATTATTTGGATAGTGAAACGGAAGCTTTATTAAATGCCACGGGCTGTTCTTCATGCAGTAAGCCTTCCAGTGCTTATCAGTTAGGTGTTTCAAAATATACACAACCCGGCAACCGCTCGAATGAAGATGGAACATTACTAAATGATTCTGGGGGGTCCTGGTCGTTTATTAATTCATCCCAGGCCATAAAAGTTCCATTTGATAAAGGCTATTATGCCGAATTCAAAGTAAAAGATTTTTCAGAATTCTGGTTAAGCAATGGTGGCCCATCCGGTCTTATTGCCCTGCCCCTTAAGATCCTTTCATTTAATGCGTACAAGCAAAATAATAATGTATTACTCGAATGGAAAACGGCCGAAGAGTTAAATATTGATCATTATGAAATTGAGGTGGCAAGAACTTCCAAAGAGTATCAGTTGAATAATTTTGTAAGGATCGGCCAGGTGGCAAGTCACGGCAACTCATCCATTCCACAGGATTATGATTTTACAGATGCTGAAAATAATAAGACAGGTGTTCGGTACTATCGATTAAAAATCATTCAAAATGACGGAAGCGTTCAATACTCAGAGATCAGGCCTGTGGTCTTTAGTAATGAAATAACATGGCATGTTTATCCCAACCCCTCAAATGGCGTTTTCAATTTCATATTCCAGCAGAATGCGGATGAAATAATAAACCTCAAAGTGTATAACATCAAAGGCCAGCTTGTAAAACAGGTACAAACTCCTGCCACAGGATTTGTTCAAAAAATAACTATTGATTTACAACAAAACAAGTTTGCTTCGGGAATGTATATGATACTGGCTGAGGGAACCAGCACAGAAATGTTCAAAGTTGTGAAACAGTAGCCCGGAAGAGAAAAACAATAAAAGGTGCCAACGGACACCTCAAATCTGAATAACTGTAAAACTAATTACCAGCTTTGCTTGGCAATACCGGCCTTTATAGCGGCCATTGCTTTTTCTTCATTCACGAGGGTAGTAAGTTTATTTCCCTTTCCATCATGCCCCTGAACCATATAAGCACCTTTGGCTGTTTTGGTAATAACTGCATCAAGAACGGGAACGCCTTTTTCTTTGGTTTTAACGTTGTATGCTGTTAACTGAACGTCTGACATGGTCAAAATTTTTTCGGTTAGTAATACCTGAAATTAGTGATTTTGGGGATTTTGAACGGGAGAAAGTTTTTAACAGAAGGAAAATAGGGTTTATGGCAATTGTTATTTAATAGGATAATTTTTTATACATCCAGCTTTGCATACCGGGCATGGCTCTCGATAAAATCTCTCCGCGGAGCTACTTCGTCACCCATTAACATACTGAAAACCCTGTCTGCTTCAGCGGCACTTTCAATCGTAACAAGCTTAAGTGTTCTTGAGCCGGGATTCATCGTTGTATCCCAAAGCTGATCAGCATTCATCTCACCCAAACCCTTGTAACGCTGCACACCCACAGACTCATCTTTGCCTCCGCCAATTCTCTCAACTAATGCTTTACGTTGTTCTTCATTCCAGGCATAAGCCTGTTCTTTTCCTTTTTTTACCAGGTATAGAGGCGGTTGAGCGATGTATACATAACCCTGTTCAACCAACTCTTTCATATAACGATAGATGAAAGTGAGAATTAAAGTTGCAATGTGACTGCCATCAACATCAGCATCGGTCATGATGATGAGTTTATGATAACGAAGTTTATTCAGATTTAAAGCTTTGGGATCTTCGGGAGTGCCCACTGTAACACCCAATGCTGTATACATATTTCTGATTTCCTCGTTTTCATAGATCTTATGCTCCATTGCTTTTTCAACATTCAGAATTTTTCCACGCAATGGAAGAATGGCCTGGAAACTTCTGTCACGCCCTTGTTTAGCAGTACCACCAGCACTATCACCCTCAACTAAAAATAATTCACAACGCTCAGGGTCGCGATCGGAACAATCCGCAAGTTTCCCCGGCAATCCACCGCCACTCAAAACGGATTTTCGTTGTACCAGTTCCCTTGCTTTTCTTGCTGCCGCCCTTGCCTGCGCTGCAAGAATTACTTTATTAATAATATTTTTTGCTTCCCTTGGATTTTCTTCAAGATGGGCCTCCAGAACTTTTGAAACGGTTGAATCCACCACCCCCATCACTTCACTATTCCCAAGTTTGGTTTTTGTTTGCCCTTCAAACTGGGGTTCCGGAACCTTTACAGAAATAATGGCACTTAAACCTTCCCGGAAATCATCTCCTTCAATTTCAACCTTTGCTTTTTCAAACATCCCTTCTTTATCACCATAGGTTTTAAAAACCCTGGTCAATGCGCGACGGAAACCCGAAACATGCGTACCCCCTTCAATCGTGTTGATATTATTTACGTATGAGTAAATATGTTCACTGTAACTATCATTGTACATGAGGGCCGCTTCAACAGAAACATTGGTGATCTCATCTCTGCCTTCTACAAAAATGATCTTTGGGATTAAAGGATTGCGACCTGCATTGGCATCCAGCATTTCCACAAACTCAACGATACCGCCCTCGCTGTAAAAAGTTTTTGTGTAAACAATATTTGAATCTTCTTTTTCCCGCAGATCATTTAAGGTAATGCGAATGCCTTTATTTAAGAAGGCAAGTTCACGAAGACGTCCTTCAAGTATATCTTTTTTAAAAACTGTAGCGGTAAAAATAGAATCATCCGGCCAGAAATGGATCGTAGTGCCCGTTTGTTCACTTTCGCCAATTGATCTTACATCATACTCAGGTACGCCAATTTTATATTCCTGCTCAAAAATTTTTCCTTCGCGGTAAACCAGCACATGAAGTTTTTTACTCAACGCGTTTACGCAGCTAACACCCACTCCATGCAACCCCCCGGACACTTTGTAAGAATCTTTATCAAACTTACCCCCTGCATGCAGCATGGTCATGACAACTTCTAATGCGCTGCGCTTTTCCTTTGTCATGATGCCCGTAGGAATGCCACGACCATCATCCTGCACTGAAATCGAATTGTCTTCATGAATGTTAACAATGATATTTTTACAATAACCTGCCAACGCTTCATCAATAGAATTATCCACTACTTCATAGGCCAGGTGATGCAGGCCTTTCTCACTGATATCACCGATATACATAGCGGGACGCTTCCGAACCGCTTCTAAACCTTCTAAAACCTGGATACTTTCTGCACCGTAGCCAATGGTGGCTTGTAATTTTTTTTCGTTGATTTCTACACTCATAAAAAGGAGAAAAAACTTGCTTTTTTAGTCGAAAAAATAAGAACTGCAAATGTACGAAATAGATAGTGCTTATGTTGCTTTTGATGGAAGAATTATCAAGGTTTTTTGACCTTTTTTTTAGAAGATTTATTGGAGTAAAACTGGCTGAAAACGCTCATTCAGTCACTCATTTTACTATTGTATTAAAGCGATCGTTTTACTATTTGTGCAACCATTACCGCTTCGGTACAGACCTTTCCCCCGGCATAAACTGTTCCTTTCATTTCTACGATACCACGCCGGATCGGTGATAGTAATTCCATTTTTAACAAAAGAGTATCACCGGGTTTCACCATATTTTTGAACTTGCAATTGTCGATCTTTAAAAAATAAGTATCATATTGCCCTTCTCCTGCAAGATTCATGGCCAGTATTCCCCCGGTTTGTGCCAACGCTTCCACCTGCAGTACGCCGGGCATCACCGGATTATTAGGAAAATGCCCCTGGAAAAACCATTCATTAAAAGTCACATTTTTTACACCTACAATATGCTTATCACTTATTTCAATGATCTTGTCTACCAGCAAAAAGGGAAAACGATGAGGTAGTTTGCTTTCGATGTATTGAAGATCATGAATAGGCGCTTTGTTGGCATCATAGCAAGGAACGTTTATATTATTTCTGTTCTTCTTAATGTATTGTTTTATTTTTTTTGCGAATTCAACGTTACCATTATGGCCGGGACGGTTAGCGATGATGTGTGCTTTAACCGGGTACCCGATCAGCGCCAGGTCTCCCACCACATCCAACAGCTTGTGGCGGGCCGGCTCATTGGGAAAACGTAATTCAATATTGTTTAAATACCCTTCACTTTTTACTTCTATTTTTTCTTTTCTAAACACCTTTGCAAGCCTTGCCATTTCTTTACTATCAATAGGTTTGTCAACCACAACGATCGCATTGTCGAAATCACCTCCTTTGATAAGATTGTTGTCGAGCAACATTTCAAGTTCATGCAGGAAACAAAATGTGCGGCAGGGAGCGATCTCGTTTCTAAAATCACGGATATGTTTTAAACCGGCATGCTGAGTCCCCAACACCGGGGAATTAAAATCAATTAAAGTGGTTATAGAATATTCATTAGCGGGTACTGCGATCAGCTCTACATTTTTCTTTTCATCTTTATATAAAATATTCTGATCAATAGTATACCATATTTTCTCTGCATCCTGCTCCTCCATTCCTGCTTTTTCAATCAATTCAACAAACGGTTCCGAACTTCCATCCACGATGGGTACTTCTGATCTGTTTAATGCTATAAGAACATTATCCACTCCCATTCCTACCAGTGCAGCCAGAATATGCTCCACGGTATTTATTTTCATTCCATTACTTTCAAGTGTAGTGCCACGACTGGTATCACTTACCAGGTCGCAATCCGCTTTGATAACAGGTTCATTG
>JBIOGV010000133.1:0-10087 GCA_044448365.1 Chitinophagales bacterium | reverse complement strand
CGATCAGCGATAAAAGCTGATATGAAAATTGTATTCAACTGTTAAATTTGCAAGGTAATGACCCGTAAAATTTTTCATTTTTCATTCTTCATTTTTCGTTACTAATCCTTACCTTTGCCGTCCTCCAAAGTAGTCCCTTTGGATTTAAATTTCGAATCATCATGGCAAGAGTATGTCAGGTTACAGGCAAAGTCCCAATGGGTGGTCATAAAGTATCGCACTCAAATATTAAAACAAAACGTCGTTTTTTGCCCAATTTGCAGACAAAACGTTATTTCCTGGTCGAGGAAGACAAATGGATCACACTGAAGGTTTCAACAGAAGCTATTCGTACGATCAATAAAAAAGGCCTGTATAATGTGGTAAAGGAAATGAGAGCAAACGGGCAACATATTTAATGAATTAAATCAGAATAACAATGGCAAAGAAAGGAAACCGTGTACAGGTAATTTTGGAATGCACTGAGCATAAGAACAGTGCTCAGCCAGGTACCAGCCGCTACATCACAACAAAAAACAAAAAGAACAATCCTGAAAGGCTGGAGTTGAAGAAGTACAACCCGATCCTGAAGAAGATGACGGTTCACAAGGAAATCAAATAAAATTAGCTAATTAGCCAATTGGCTAATTATCACATTAGCAAATTAATTGTATGGCAAAAGCAGCAAAAACCGCGATAAAAACAAAGGATGCAAGAGCCGCAGCCGAAGCAAAGAACTGGACAAAAGTTATTAAAGCAGTTCGCAGCCCCAAAACAGGCGCCTATACCTTCAAGGAGCAGATCATACACAAGGATAAAGTGAAAGAGTTTTTGGCTCAGAAATAAGATGACCTAAAAAATTTTGTAAAGCTGTCACAAATGTGATAGCTTTTGTTGTTTAAAAAAAACAAGTTATGGGATTATTTGCAGGTATCGGATTGATGATGTCAATCTTTATTATTCTATGCGTTTGTTTTCTATGGTTTATTGCTTTAGTTGATATACTTCGAAGCGATTTCCGGGGAAATGATAAAGTAGTTTGGGTGATCGTGGTGATCTTTTTTCCATTCCTGGGCTCCATTCTTTATTTCTTAATTGGGAGATCAAAGAAAATCAGGTAGCTCATGGGTTTCTTTGATAAGATATTCGGCAAAAAGGAAAAAGAAAGTCTTGACCAGGGTTTGCAAAAGACCAAGGAAAATTTCTTTTCAAAGATTACTAAAGCAATAGCGGGCAAAAGTAGTGTTGATGCGGAGGTGCTGGATAACCTCGAAGAAGCATTGGTTGGTGCTGATGTGGGTATTGATACTACCGTGAAAATCATTGAACGCATTGAAGCAAGAGTAGCAAAAGATAAATATTTAAATACAACTGAGCTGAATAAGCTTCTGCAGGCTGAGATCGAAAATATTTTAGTGGATGCCCCTTCATCAAACAGCTATGATTTTCATTCAGAGCTTCCTTCAAAACCCTATATCATTTTGGTAGTAGGAGTGAATGGAGTTGGAAAAACAACAACCATAGGAAAGCTTGCGCATCATTTCAAAAAAGCCGGCAAAAATGTTTTGTTGGGAGCTGCTGATACGTTTCGGGCTGCAGCAGTAGATCAACTAACAATCTGGAGTGAGCGGGCAGGAGTACCCATTGTAAAACAACCGATGGGCTCCGATCCTGCGGCTGTTGCATTTGACACAATGCAAAGCGCTGTATCAAAACAAGCAGATGTTGTGTTGATTGATACGGCAGGACGTTTGCACAACAAAGCACATTTAATGGAAGAACTCTCAAAGATCAAAAGGGTTATTCAGAAAGTAATTCCGGAAGCGCCTCATGAGGTTTTATTGATATTGGATGGTTCAACAGGACAAAACGCCCTGGAACAGGCAAAACATTTTACTGCAGCAACAGATGTCACCGCGATAGCAATTACCAAGCTTGACGGAACTGCAAAAGGTGGAGTGGTGCTGGCGATCGCGAGTCAATTTAAGATACCTGTAAAATTTATTGGTGTCGGAGAAAAGATCGAAGACCTTTTGATTTTTGACAAACATGAATTTGTGGATAGTTTATTCAGTTTAGGTAAAAGATAAAAACTAAAAGATAATGGTTAACGTTCATTCACTGATCATTTTTATCTGTTCACTATTATCTTTTATCTTGAAATGAGAACAAAAAGCATAAAAAAGAATAAGATCAACATCATAACTCTTGGCTGCAGTAAGAATATGGTGGATAGCGAAGTATTGAGTGGTCAGATAAAAGCCAATGAAATTGATGTTGTTCATGAGAATAAAAAACAAGATCATAATATAGTAATTGTGAACACCTGCGGGTTTATTGAGAAAGCAAAGGAAGAATCCGTAAATACGATCCTTGAGCAGGTTCATCTTAAGCGAAAAGGGATGATCGATAAAGTTTATGTAACGGGTTGTTTAAGCCAGCGCTATCGAAACGATCTTGAAAAAGAAATTCCTGAAGTGGATGATTGGTTTGGGACCATGGAATTGCCTTTGATCTTAAAAAGACTGGGGGCTGATTACAGATCTGAACTGGTGGGAGAAAGGCTATTAGCAACGCCCCGGCATTATGCTTATTTAAAGATCTCTGAAGGATGCAACCGCAACTGTGCATTTTGTGCTATTCCGCTCATGCGTGGCAATCATGTAAGCAAAAGCATTAAAGAAATTGTACAAGAGGCCGAAGCGCTTGTAAAAAAAGGTGTGAAAGAGATTCTGCTGATTGCGCAGGAGCTTACCTATTATGGGCTTGATCTTTATAAAAAAAGAATGCTGGCTGATCTTCTAAAACATTTGAGCGACATCAAAGGTTTGGAATGGATCCGTTTGCATTATGCTTACCCGCATAAATTTCCCCTGGAAGTTTTGGATGTAATGAGTGAACGGGAAAATATCTGCAATTATCTCGACATTCCTTTGCAACATGCGGCTAACAATATGCTGAAAGCAATGAAGCGGCAGATCACAAGGGAAGAAATCGAAGAACTAATTTTGGCAATTCGGGGAAAAATTCCGGGGATATGTTTACGAACTACTTTGATTGCAGGTTTCCCCGGTGAAACTTTAGATGATGTGGAGGAGTTGAAATTGTTTCTGCAACAACAGGATTTTGACAGGGTCGGCATTTTTACTTATTCACATGAAGAAGGAACTTCGGCCTATGATCTGAAAGATGATATTCCCCAAACAGAAAAGCAAAGAAGAGCACAGGATATCATGGAAGTTCAGCAAGAGATATCCTTTGAAAAAAATCAGCAAAAAATCGGAAAAATTTTCAAGGTTCTTGTTGATAAAAAAGAAGCAGGGCGTTACTTAGGCCGTACTGAATTTGACAGCGTGGAAGTGGACAATGAAGTAATTATTCATGCTGATAAAAAATTACCGATTGGTGAATTTGTAAACGTAGAAATTTCAAAGGCTTATGATTATGATATTGAGGGAAGAGTTGTATAACGATAAACAATCAGGCTTATGTATGAGCCCGGCAAGAGTCATGAATTATTCAAAATATTTGATGTAAACTTTGCCAATGAAGATCAGGCTTATTAATAAAATGAATTTGGTTTCAATACTTGGTTTCATTTGTATACTTTCATTAGGATGTGCAAAATCTTCAGGCCCAGGTGGAGGTGGTAATACCCCACCAGTAACACCTCCCGCGACAAACAATAATATTGCAAAAGGTGCAGATATCAGCTGGCTCACTCAAATGGAATCTGAAGGAATAAAATTTTATGACAGCACAGGTACACAAAAGGATTGCATGCAGATTTTGAAAGATCTTGGAATGAACTCGTTCCGATTGCGCGTTTGGGTCAATCCAACTGATGGCTGGTGCAATACTGCTGATGTTGTAACAAAAGCAATTAAAGCAAAAAACCTGGGGATGAAAATATTGATCGATTTTCATTACAGTGATGAGTGGGCTGATCCGGGCAAACAAAACAAACCTGCGGCATGGGCAAGCGAGGATTTTGCCAGTTTAAAACAATCATTGTCGGATCATACAACTTCCGTTCTTGATTCACTCAAGGCAAACGGAGTAACACCCACATGGGTGCAGGTCGGTAATGAAACAGATGATGGCATGTTGTGGGAAGATGGAAGAGCCTCCACCAACATGAGCAATTTTGCACAATTGATCAATGCCGGCTACAATGCGGTAAAGGCAGTTGATACATCCATAAAAATGATCGTGCATATTTCAAATGGATACGATAATAGTTTGTTTCGATGGATGTTTGACGGATTGAAAGCGAACGGAGCCCAATGGGATATTATTGGAATGTCTTTATATCCTTCCACATCAAATTGGTCAGACTACAACAGCAAATGCCTCAGCAATATGAACGATATGGTTTCACGATATAATAAAGATGTAATGATAGTGGAAGTTGGCATGAGCTGGGACCAGGCTGCTATCTGTCAATCCTTCTTAAGTGACCTCATTGCAAAAACGAAATCGGTAACAGATGGAAGAGGTTTAGGCGTATTTTATTGGGAGCCCGAATGTATTGCCAGCTGGAATAATTATACACTGGGAGCATTTGACAATAGCGGCAAGCCAACCAGCGCGCTGAATGCATTTAAATAGCGATTGTGAGTCTCTATTTAAAACAATCCAAAATGATGAGAACATTTTTTCGATTGCTGGCTTTATTGATTGTATGTATTTTAACCAATGAACTCAAATCTCAAAAACCTGAATCAAATAATCTTGTTTATGTAGATAAACAAGGTGTACTCCGGTGGACAAAAAATCATACAGAAGCTTCTTTTTTTGGAGTGAATTATACGGCTCCATTTGCTTATTCCTACCGGGCACATAAAGCGCTTGGAATTGATATTGAAAAAGCCATTCAGCAGGATGTATATGAATTGGCAAGGCTTGGTCTTGATGCATTCCGTGTACATGTTTGGGATACAGAAATATCGGATACGCTGGGAAATCTTTTAGAAAATGATCATCTTAAATTATTCGACTTTCTGCTTGCCGAATTGGAAAAAAGAAATATAAAAGCGATCATTACACCGATCGCCTTTTGGGGAAACGGCTATCCGGAAAGAGATGAGGCCACACCTGGTTTTTCGAGAAAATACGGAAAAGGGAATGCAACTTCCAACGAGGCAGCGATTCAAGCGCAGGAAAATTATCTCAGGCAATTTTTTACACATGTTAATCCATACACAAAACTTACCTATGTCGGGGATGCAAACATTATCGCTGTTGAATTGAATAACGAACCCAGTCATAGCGGGTCAAAAGCGGGTGTGACGAATTACATAAATCGTTTGGCTGCAACAATGAAAAGTGTTGGCTGGACAAAACCACTTTATTATAATATTGCGCAATCACCTTTTTATGCTGATGCGGTGGCAAAAGCCAAAATTGATGGAGTTGGTTTTCAATGGTACCCAACCGGTCTTGTTGCAAACCAGGAAGTAAAGGGAAATTTTTTACCCAATGTGGATCATTATAAAATTCCTTACGATACGATTCCTGAATATCGCACCAAATCAAAAATGGTTTATGAATTTGATGCGGCTGATGTATTGCAATCCTGTATGTATCCTGCCATTGCAAGAAGTTTCCGGGAAGCAGGTTTTCAATGGGCCACACAATTTGCTTATGATCCCACAGCACTGGCTTATGCGAATACGGAATATCAAACGCATTATCTCAATCTTTTTTATACTCCGTCAAAAGCAATTAGTCTTTTGATTGCGTCTAAAGTATTTCATAAAATCCCGAGGTTAAAGACTTATGGAAGTTACCCGGCAGACAGTGTATTCGATGTATTCCGGGTGAGCTATAAGAACTCATTGAGTGAAATGAATAGTGATGAGGAATTTTATTATTCGAATTCGACAAATACGAAACCCGTTACCATTTCTAAGTTAAAACATATTGCGGGTGTGGGAAGTTCGCCAATTGTGAAATACGAAGGAACGGGCGCCTATTTTTTAGATAAAATTTCGGACGGCGTTTGGCGACTCGAAGTAATGCCGGATGCCATTTATATCCATGATCCTTTTGAAAGAGCTTCACCTAAAAAAGAAGTGACAAGAATTGAATGGAAACTAAATGAGATGCATGTCCTGTTACCTGAATTAGACTCCGTTTTTTTAATTGGAGGATTAACTGAAGGAGGTGAAGCTGTATGCATAAACGGCGCAAGTGCTGATTGCTCCGGTGGGTTTTACGTTTATCCTGGTGTGTATCTTATAGAAAAATTACCTGTTCATTTTGATTACATTAAAGTAGAAAATTTTTTTGCACCTCAACCATTTTCAACAGAACCTTTTGTGAGTCATATTCCCTATTCGGAAGTTTCGGCAAACAGATCTTTTACAATTCAGGCAAAGATCGTTGGAATCGACTCAAATGATAAAGCGACCGTTCAAATAAACAGGTTTGGCGGAGGATTTGGACAATCAAAGATGATTGCTATGACAAAGAAAACGTCTTATGATTATTTGGTTGAAGTTCCTGCTGAATTGGTTGTACCTGGAGAATTGAATTATCGCATTATCATTCAAAAAGCAAATGCGGGTTATTTTGTTTTTCCCGGCAATTATAAAGGCGATCCATTCGCCTGGGATAATTACAATAATGACACCTGGCAAACTTTTGTCGCTGCTGAAAACAGTACGCTGGAAATTTTTGATCCAACTCATGACAGGAATGTTCGAATATATCCGCCATTCAAAAGAGGTTTTCAAACAAATTATATTACGGCAACCGAACCCGGCCAATTGATCCTGAAATTATCAGCCAATGGGTCTTCAGATGATCCTACAATCGGGTTTCAATTTTATTTTGCCGATAAATTGAAAGGCCGTGAATCGGAAGCTTTTGATAAGCTGATAATAAAGGCAAGGACAGCAGAAACACAACCGTTGAAAGCAAAAATTACATTAACTAATAAAGATGCTTTTTCATTTTCAGCGAACATCACGCTTACTGCCAATTTTCAAAATATTGAAGTGCCATTGAATGATTTTGTTCCCGATTCCGAATTATTATTACCAAGACCCTATCCTGGTTTTTTGCCATTGTGGTTTACTGCTTCAGGAATGTCCCTGTTTAAATTATCAGATATGGAAAAAATACAGGTTACAATCGGAACAGATGCACCCTCTTCTGAATTTAAAAGACCTTATAGCCTGGAGGTAGAATCAATATGGCTGGAAAAGAGGAAATAATTTCATCCGTATAAACTAATTGTATTATGAAATCACACCCATTTTTTTTTACCGGCTTGCTGCTTTTTAGTTTTTCATTTTGTTATGCGCAAACTTCTCCCCGTAAAAAAATAAATATCGACGACAATTGGACGTTTCATTTTGGAAATGCTGCTGATCCTTCAAAAGATTTTAACTACAGTATTGCAACCATATTTGCCAAATCAGGCGCTGCAAGGGGAACAGCAATTGATTCACGCTTTGATGATCAATCCTGGAGAACTTTGAATGTTCCGCATGATTGGGTTGTTGAACTGCCCTTTGTAAATGTCAAAAATCCGGATGTGGAATCTCATGGATATAAACCTGTGGGCGGACTTTTTCCTGAAACGAGTATTGGATGGTATCGAAAACATTTCATTGTTCCAGGTGCTGATTCCGGAAGTCGTTTTCAAATTCAGTTTGATGGAGTTTTTCGTAATGCCAGTATCTGGCTCAATGGTTTTTATGTTGGCAACAATTTAAGCGGGTATATGGGCGCTTCTTACGATGTTACGGATTATGTCAATTTTAACCGCGACAATGTTTTAGTTGTCAGGGTCGATGCTTCTCAATATGAAGGATGGTTTTATGAAGGTGCGGGTATTTATCGTCATGTATGGCTAAATGAATATGATAATTTACATATAGCCGACGGCGGTTTATTTGTATATGCTGATATTCAGAGCAAAAATGCAACAGTAAATATTGAAACAACGATAGAGAATAACAATCTTTCTTCTGCTAACTGTACCGTTTATTCTTACATTACCGATCGTGACGGAAAAAAATTGGCGCAAACTAAAGAACAACCTCTTTCACTGGCTATAGATAGTAAGGGAACCATTAAACAAAAGATCTTATTGAACAATGCGAGATTATGGTCACTCGAGGATCCGTATTTGTATCGGGTAGTTTCAATAATCAAGTCAGGAAATAAAGTCATTGACGCAATCAAACAAAGATTTGGTATCCGCAGTTTGCGTTTTGATGGTGAGCAGGGCTTTTTTCTAAATGGAAAACATTTGAAAATACAGGGAATGTGCAATCACCAGGATCATGCCGGTGTCGGAAGTGCCTTGCCTGATTATTTACAATATTACAGGGTCAGGCTTTTGAAAGACATGGGAGTGAATGCCTGCAGAACCAGTCACAATCCACCGACTCCTGAATTTTTGGAAGCCTGTGATAGCCTGGGAATGCTGGTACTGGATGAAAACCGATTGTTGAACAGCAGTTCTGAATATATAAACCAGTTTGAAAGATTGATTCTTCGCGACCGTAATCATCCTTCTGTTTTCTTATGGTCTATTGCCAATGAAGAGGGTTGGATACAAACAAATAGTTTTGGAAAACGTATTGCGCAAACATTGATCGCAAAACAAAAAGAACTGGATCCGAGCCGCACCTGCACGTATGCGGCTGATGTGGCAAATGTATACAAGGGAGTGAATGAAGTGATTCCCGTTCGCGGGTTTAATTATCGTCAGTTTGGTGCTGCAGATTATCATCGTGATCATCCCAACCAACCTCTTTTGGGAACAGAAATGGGAAGTACGGTTACTACAAGAGGCATTTATGAAAAAGACAGCATAAGAGCCTATGTTCCTGATGAAGATATCACCTTTCCCTGGTGGTCCAGCACTGCCGAAACATGGTGGAACCTTGCAGCCCCGAATAATTATTGGATAGGAGGATTTGTATGGACAGGATTTGATTATCGTGGTGAACCGACTCCATTTAGTTGGCCCAACATTAATTCGCATTTTGGAATTATGGATATGTGCGGTTTTCCTAAAAACATTTTTTATTATTATCAGTCATGGTGGTCGGATAAAGATGTGTTGCATATTTCTCCCCACTGGAATTGGAAAGGAAAAGAAGGTCAACCCATTGATGTTTGGGTGAACTCCAATGCCGATAATGTTGAATTGTTCTTGAATGGCAACAGCCTGGGTAAAAAAGATATGCCACGTAATAGTCATCTGCAATGGAGTGTGCCTTATGCACCGGGGAAATTGGAAGCGGTTGGATACAGAAATGGTAAAAAACTTACTGCAAAAGTTGAAACGACAGATGAAGCCAATACAATTGTGGTATCTCCTTCAAAGACCACACTGATCGCTGATGGAAAAGATGCAGTGGTAATAAATATCAGTGTGATCGATCGTCAAAACAGGGAAGTTCCCAATGCAGATAATCTGATTCGTTTCAATCTTACTGGCGATGCAAAAATTATTGGCGTAGGCAATGGTGACCCCAGCAGTCATGAGCCTGATAAAATATTTGACAGTGTATGGCAGCGACACTTATTCAATGGACATTGCCAGGTGATCCTGCAATCAGGTACCAGCATCTCAATGATACATTTTGAAGCAAAAGGAGATAAACTGCAAACTGCGGCCACAGATATGCATTCTATTCAACCAGGCTTGCCGCATAAAGTGACGTTGGTGAACGGTGCTCCATCGTTAAAAGATATTTTGACCAAACGACCCGTTGATAAAATGCTTGGAGCAGATATTTCATTTCTTCCGCAAATGGAAGACAGGAGAATCAAGTATTCGGATAATGGTGTAGTGAAAGATGCCGTACAGATTTTAAAAGATCATGGTTTGAATTATATCAGGCTTCGTCTTTTTGTAAACCCCGAAAATGATAGCGGCTATTCACCTAAAAAAGGTTTTTGCGATCTGCAACACACTATTGAAATGGCAAAAAGAGTGAAAGCAGCGGGAATGAAATTTCTTCTTGACTTTCACTACAGTGATACCTGGGCTGATCCTCAAAAACAATTCAAACCTGCTGCCTGGAAGGGATTGGATTTTGATCAACTGAGGCAGACTGTTTTTTCTTACAGTAAAAAT
>JBIOGV010000132.1:0-10102 GCA_044448365.1 Chitinophagales bacterium | reverse complement strand
CATTGGATTGGCGTCGATGGCAAATTACAAATTTCCAATTTTGATTCTTCATTCTTTTTTTGTGCGCTTACCTTTGCCAAAAATTTTCCTGAATGAAATTTGTTGCTTCGTGTTTGCTGATCCTTGTTTATTTAAATTCCTGTTCACTCAACAATGTAAAAATCGATGATAGCCTTGAACATTTTTTTAATGAAAACAATGTGAACGGCACCTTTGCTTTGTTCGATAACGGTACTGGTCAGTTCACGATCTATAACTTAAAACGGTATCGCGACAGTTCTTTTTTGCCGGCATCTACATTTAAAATCGTGAATTCACTGATTGGTTTGCAAACCGGCAAAATAACCAGTGACAGTATGGTCATAAAATGGGATGGAATTGAACGCCCACACAAAGAATGGAATAAGGACCTTACCATGTATGAAGCATTTCGGGTTTCCGCAGTTCCTTATTACCAGGAAGTGGCAAGAAGAATTGGAAAGGATACCATGCAGTTCTGGCTGGATAGCATTTCTTATGGCACAAAGAAAATCAAAACGAAGATCGATATGTTCTGGCTGGATAACTCTTTAAAAATAACTCCTGATGAAGAACTGGGGCTTGTAAAGAAATTATTTTTCAACCAGCTTCCCTTTTTTGAAACTTATGAAAACACAGTAAAGAGAGCTATGCTGTTTGAGGACAATTCCAATTATAAGCTAAGTTATAAAACAGGTTGGGGTAATACTGAAAATGGCAATGAGCTGGCCTGGATCGTTGGATGGATCGAAGAAAATAAGCATCCCTATTTTTTCGTTCTCAATTTTGAAACAGCTGATCATAACGCCGATATTCCAACCATACGAATGAAAATGCTGAAAGGGATCCTGAAACAGTTGGGATTTATGGAAGGTAAAATGTAATGAATCTGGTTCAATTGTTGATACTATTCGCGCATTGAATTTTCAATTTCAATATGAAGAATTGCTTTGGCTGCTTACGGCTATAGGTGTTTTTATTTTACTGTTCTTGTTATTACTGGGATGGAAGCGAAGAACGATCAAAAGAATTGGTAACAAAAAGCTCGTACAGCAACTTATTAAAAGTTACTCCCCGCGTTTATTTACAACAAAATTCATCTTGTTTTCGCTGGCTTTTGCCCTGGGTGTTGCAGCAGTCGCCAATTTGCGTAAACCCGGCAGCGCTGATAATATTTCCAGGAAAGGGATTGATGTGGTGATTGCATTGGATGTGAGCAGGAGTATGCTCTCCACTGATCTTTCTCCCAGCCGGCTGGAGCGGGCAAAACAAATGATCTTAAAATTGATGGATCAAATGCCGGATGACAGGATCGCTCTCGTAGTTTTTGCCGGCAAAGCTTATTTGCAAATGCCCTTGACTGTTGATCATGGTGCGGCAGCAATTTTTGTTTCTACCGCTTCCCCTGATGCAATTGCAGCGCAGGGAACGGTATTCAGCGAGGCATTGAAAATGAGTGAGAGAGCATTCAATGCAAATGAACGAAGATTTAAATCGGTGGTACTTGTTTCTGACGGCGAAGATCATGATGAAGAAACATTAAAGACAGCCGATGATCTTGTACAACAAGGTGTGATGGTTTGCACCGTAGGCATCGGTTCTGCCGAAGGTTCACAAATACCTGATTCAGCTACCAACGATTACAAACGCGATGCCATGGGAAATATCGTGATTTCCAAATTAAATGAGGATGAGTTGAAACAGATCGCTCAAAAAACCAATGGCGTGTATGTGCATTTTGAAAGCAGTGACCAGGCAATAAATGAATTAATGAAACAGTTATCACAAGTTGAAAAGAAAACATTTATTGATGTTTCTTTATTAAACTATAAAACTTATTATACCTGGTTCGCGGGACTGATGTTCTTACTGCTGATCCTTGAATTTATTTTACCTGAAAGAAAACAAAAACGGGCATGAAAATTTTTGTGAGTATATGCTTATTGATAATTTCCAATGAAGTATTGTTTGCACAGGAGAATGAAACAATTCAGAAGGGAAATGATTATTATCGCCAAGAACAATATGATAAGGCAGCCGGTGAATATCAAAAAGTTTTACAAACTTCTCCCGAAAACAAAATAGCAAAATTCAATCTCGCCAATGCACTGATCAGGCAAAATAAAACCGATGATGCTGATAAATTGCTGGCTGAACTCAATGTGAAAGAAAATAGTAATGATCTGCGTTCAATGGCAACTTATAATAAAGGGGTCATGTTTTCTCAGCAAAAAAAATTAGAAGAGAGTATAGAGTTGTATGAAGAAACTTTGCGATTAAACCCAAATGATCAGCAGGCAAGGGAAAATCTTCAAAAAGCATTGCTTGAATTAAAGAAAAAAAACCCGCCTAAAAAACCGGACGAAAAAAAGAAAAAAGACCAACAGCAAAAACAACAGCCTAAACCTAAAATAAGTCCGCGGGAAGCCCAGCAACAGTTAAAACTTCTTGAACAAAAAGAAAAAGAGGTACAGGAACGTTTGCAAAAAAATAATTCAAAGACCGGGAGCTCACAGCCAAAAGACTGGTAACAAGTTGCAAATGTGAATAGGTGCCAATGTGCAAATGCAATAAGCCAAACGAGTTTAGTAAATTTGCAGGCTTTTATAACTCATTGGTATATTAGCAAACCAGCACATTTATTATGCAGTTCTATTGCGAATCACTTACTCAATATAAAAGACTACCGACCCGGGAAGTAAAAATCGGGGATCTCCTGGTCGGAAACCCCGATGGCTATCGGGGTCATCCCATTCGCGTACAGACCATGACAACCACGGATACAATGGACACCATTGCGACCGTTGAACAATCTGTACGTTGCATAGAGGCTGGGTCTGAATTGATCCGCATTACCGCTCCCTCAAAAAGAGAAGCTGAAAATTTATTGAATATAAAAAATGAGTTACGCAAACGTGGGTACTCAACTCCTCTAGTGGCGGATATCCATTTTACTCCAAATGCAGCGGAGATTGCAGCAAGAATAGTGGAAAAGGTCAGGGTAAACCCCGGAAATTATATTGATAAGAAAAAATTTGAGACCATTGAATACTCTGATGCCGAATACCAGGAAGAGATCGATCGTATCCGTGAACGTTTCACGCCTTTGATAAAAATTTGCAAAGAATATGGAACAGCCATGCGTATCGGCACAAACCACGGTTCCCTGAGTGACCGGATCATGAGTCGTTATGGAGATACTCCAATGGGAATGGTTGAAAGCGCCATGGAATTTTTGCGCATTGCCAGGGATGAAAACTATCACCAGATCGTATTAAGTATGAAGAGCAGCAACCCGCAGGTGATGGTACATGCATACAGGCTCCTGGTAAAAACTATGTTTGATGAGTTTGGTGAATGCTATCCCTTGCACCTTGGGGTTACAGAAGCCGGCGATGGTGAAGATGGAAGAATTAAAAGTGCTGCAGGTATCGGAACTCTTTTAGAAGATGGGATCGGTGATACAATTCGTGTTTCACTTACAGAAGACCCCGAACTGGAAATACCTGTTTGTAAAGATTTGGTAAGGAGATATGATGAAAGATGGCAGATGGCAGATGACAGTGATACGATTCCGTTGATTAGCTCTGCCATGAGCCATCAATCATCACCCATCCATTTGCCGTACGATCCCTTCAGTTATCAACGGAGAGAAACATTTGCAATAGATAACATTGGCGGCAGGCATGTGCCTGTTGTGATTGCTGATCTCAGTAAAATTGAAAAGATAACAGGGGATGATTTAAGAGCTATCGGGTATACTTACGACGATGATTTGGACAAATGGAATATTAGCGATGCTGCCGCGGATTATATTTTTACCGGCACCCAGGAATTCGATTTTGCTTTACCGGGAACTTTAAAACTGGTTTTATACCATAGTGCATGGATCAATGAGGCCGATAAAGAGAAATATTATCCTATTCTCGATGGCAATCAGTATATGGATAGGAATCATGCCAAATCTTCAAAGATCAATTTTGTATTGATCGATTGCTTCCCGAAGGGATATTCTCAACCCCCGTTAGATAATTTATTCAATACACTCAAAAATGATCCCTCGGCCGTTGTTTGTCTGAGTTCGACAAACAAAAACGCCGTCCAAAGCATCCGAAGAATGTTTATTGAACTGGAGAATCATAATGTTAAAAACCCTGCGATCGTAATTTGTGACAGTACTGATGAAGACATGAATAAAAGTTTGATTCAATATGCCACTGAAACCGGTGCTTTATTGCTGGATGGTTTTGGTGATGGCATTTGTCTTGGTCATCATTTCATGAATAAAACGATCACAACTGATTTTTGTTTGATGAATTCTATTGCCTTCGGTATTTTACAGGCAACAAGGACCAGGATATCCAAAACAGAATATATTTCCTGTCCCAGTTGTGGAAGAACTTTATTTGATCTGCAGGAAACGACGGCCAGGATCAGGGCCGTTACCAATCATTTAAAGGGAGTAAAGATTGCTATCATGGGATGTATTGTAAATGGTCCTGGTGAAATGGCCGATGCTGATTTTGGTTATGTCGGAAGTGGCCCGGGCAGAATAACTTTGTACAAAGGAAAGGAAATTGTAAAACGAAATGTGAATAGTGAAGTAGCCGTGCAGGAACTGATCAATTTGCTAAAAGAAAATGATGCCTGGGTTGAACCGTTAGTATTCGAATCTTTGAAATGAAATTTCGGGCGAGCATCTTAAATAACCTAAATCAACTGCATGAAAAAGACTGTCTGGATCATTCTTTATCTTATTATTCTATTCGCGGATCTTATTTCTGTTTATTTTGATTATGAAGCCTTGAGATTTTATACCAAGCCATTGTTAATGCCGGTATTGGCAATTTATCTCCTGACCCGGACAAAGGCTCTTCAGTCGAACCTGAGACCATGGATCATTTTTGCATTATTTTTTTCATGGACAGGAGATATACTGTTGATGTTTGAACAAAACGGTTCCATCTTTTTTTTGCTTGGATTGTCAGCCTTTCTTCTTGCCCAGGTTTCTTACATAATTTTCTTTCATGGAATACGCATGAGAGAATATATTCGCGGAAATGCATTACTGCTCCTGCTTGTAGTTGTGTACTACGGCATTTTGGTCAGTGTGCTTTCTCCATTTCTGGGTGATATGAAATTGCCGGTTCGCATTTATGGTGTTGTTTTGAGTTTTATGCTGATGCTGGCTATGCACACGGTGTTTGGTAAAAATAAAAAGGCCGGTTTATGGATGATGAGTGGGGCTATTCTATTCGTGGCCTCTGATTCTTTACTCGCATTTAATAAATTTTACGCCGCATTTGATTATGCAGAGATAATAATTATGCTGACTTATGGGTTGGCACAGTTGTTTATTATCAATGGTGCAGTCAAATATTTAAATTCAGAAAAAACTGAATAGCCCGGTGGTCATTGGGGTATGATCCCGGCAGGCCGGGAATGGACTGACAGAAATCAAGCGAGTTGTTAAAATAAAATTGAAACGAAAACGATGCAGGCAGATTTTTTAGTAATAGGTTCAGGAATTGCAGGATTGACGTATGCCTTGAAGGTAGCTGAAAAATGCCCTGATAAAAAAATAATCATCATCACAAAAACCACTGCTGATGAAACGAATACTAAATATGCCCAGGGAGGGGTAGCGGTGGTGAACGACTTGGAGAATGATAGTTTTGAAAAACATATTGTAGATACATTGATAGCCGGCGACGGGTTATGTGATCAGCATATAGTGGAAATAGTGGTGAAAGAAGGGCCGGAACGGGTAAATGAAATCATTGACTGGGGTGCTACGTTCGATAAAGAAGCAGACGGCGATTATAAATTGGGAAGAGAAGGAGGACATTCGGCATTTAGAATTCTTCATCATAAAGATGTTACCGGGAAAGAAATTGAGCGGGCACTGCTTGCATCTGTTAAACAATATTCCAATATTCAGATCATTAATCATTGTTTTGTTATTGATATTATTACCCAGCATCATTTGGGATATCTTATTACAAAGTCTACTCCGGATATTGAATGCTACGGAGTATATGTATTGAATCTGCGAACGAATACTATTGAAAAAATCCTGGCCAGGACCACTTTGATAGCCACTGGCGGGAACGGGCAAGTGTATCGAACTACAACAAATCCTGCAATTGCTACAGGGGATGGGGTAGCCATGGTTTATCGTGCAAAAGGGAGAATTGAAAATATGGAGTTCATACAATTTCACCCGACGGCTTTGTATGAACCGGGTATCAGGGGGCATGCATTTTTAATTACAGAAGCCGTTCGTGGTGATGGAGGCATTCTTCGCAATAAGATTGGTGAAGCTTTCATGGAAAAATATGATCCCAGGAAGGACCTGGCCCCCAGGGATATTGTAGCCAGGGCAATTGACAATGAAATGAAGCGTACCGGAACTGAACATGTTTATCTTGATTGCAGACATCTGAATAAAAAAGAATTTGTTGAACATTTTCCGAATATTTATGAAAAATGTTTATCAATAGGAATTGATATAAGCAGGGATATGATACCTGTTGCTCCTGCGGCCCATTATAGTTGCGGAGGGATCAAAACAGATGAATGGGGAAGAAGTTCTATAAAGAATTTATATGCCTGCGGTGAATGCGGAAGCACCGGTCTGCATGGCGCCAATCGTCTTGCCAGTAACTCTTTACTTGAAGCGATCGTATTCGCTCACCGTTGTTTTGTGGATGCAACGGATACTATTGATTCCGTTTCATGGAAGGAAAGTATTCCTGACTGGAATGTCCGTGGCACATCGGAACCAAAAGAAATGATCCTGATCACCCAAAGTTTGAAAGAATTACAACTTGTGATGAGCGATTATGTCGGTATTGTTCGTAATGATATCCGCCTGCATCGCGCCATGCGCCGTCTTGACCTGTTATGGGAAGAAACGGAACAATTATATGAGACCAGTACTTTGTCGCCGCAGTTGCTTGAATTGCGTAACATGATCAGTGTTGGATACTTGATTGTAAAAGGTGCAACATTCAGGAAGGAGAGCAGGGGTCTTCATTACAACACAGATTATCCGGATAAATCTGGATTGATACAAAATATCGTTTTATAGACCATGATCGTAAGGATTCATCGGATTTACCGGAAACAAAGGATCACTTAATAATAACAGGCCTATTTTTGAGTTCAGTTCATTATAATCTTTTTTAATTATAAAAATCGTGGTTCTGTATTCTATCGTTTACGGATTTCTTTACCTTGTTTCTTTGCTGCCATTTTTAATATTGTACGGAATCGCCGACTTCTTATTTGTGATCACTTATTTTATTATCGGCTACCGTAAAGGGGTTGTAATGAAAAACCTCCGCCACGCTTTCCCTCAAAAAACCGAGAAGGAATTAAAAAAGATCGCGAGGAGATTTTATCGGAATTTTATGGACAACTGGATCGAAACGATCAAATTATTATCCATTAGCAAAAAAACCCTGAACAAAAGAGTCAGTGGAAATTTTGAAGTATTTTATCAACTGCATAATACAGGCAAATCAGTACAGGTAAACCTTGGACATTTTTTTAATTGGGAAATTATGACCCTTCATGCAGGTATCAATCAGCCTTATACTTTTCTTACAGTGTATTTGCCTCAAAGCAATCATGTGATAAACAAATTGTTTCTGCGCCTGCGATCGAGGTGGGGCAACCCGCAGTTGCCGGCTACTGATATGGCAAGGGTTATTATTCCCTGGCGTAAAAAGCAGTACCTGCTGGCACTGGGCGCCGATCAGAGCCCGGCTAATCCTGAAAGTGGTTATTGGTTGAATTTTTTGAATCAACCAACTGTATTTTTAAAAGGTCCGGAAAAATTTGCCCATATTCAGAATATTCCTGTGGTCATGATGACCACTACCCGTCCGCGTCGCGGTTACTATCATTTTAATTATTTCCTGCTGGCGGAAGAACCAAAGAAATTACCGGATGGTGAACTGATCCGGAGGTATGTCAGACATTTAGAGGAAAATATCCGGCTTCAGCCCGAGATTTATCTTTGGAGTCATAAACGATGGAAACATGTCTGGAGGCCAGGGTATAAAGAGTTATGGGTGGATGAAATGCCTGCCCCGGGAACTGATGATTAACCGCAATGTTTTTTCTATAAACTATGAATAAATTAATAGTTATCACAGCAGAATACTATTTGAAAAGCTGAATATAAAAACGGGAGTAGGTCTTGTTATGTAGGCTATTAAAAATGGAAACGTAAATGTTTAACAGGAATATTGACCCGATTTTCAATTCAGGATGCTCTTTTCTTTTACAATCTTTACTTTTTCCAGATCCCTTATCTGGTTCCATCCGCCTGCCACATTCCTGAGATTATGTATACCCTGGCGTTTAAGCAATGATGCAGCAATTACGCTTCTGTAGCCACTTGTACAATGTATATAAAGATTATCCTCCTCATCAATAAAAGAGACACTCCCGGGATCGGTCATGTCTGTCAATGGCAGGTTAACAGCTCCATTGATATGCCCTTCGGCAAATTCATTTGGTTTGCGAACGTCAATTACAACAAGCCTGTTATCAAACGGAAGATCCATTGCCAATTCATCAGCCTCTACATTTATGATCATATCAACTTCCTGGCCTGCCTTTTTCCAATGCTCGAATCCACCTTCCAGGCAGCCTGAAATTTTATCAAATCCTACCCTGGCAAGCCTGATAACAGATTCTTTTTCCTTGCCGCCCTCTGTTACTAAAATAATAACCTGGTCAAAAGGAAGAAGACTTCCCGCCCATTCTGCAAATCTTCCTTCCAGCCCTATATTTATTGCAGATGGAATAAATCCCAGGGTAAAAGTATCGCTACTCCTTGTATCAAGAATAATGGCATCCTGGTTTATCAAATTTTTAAATTCTTCTATTGACAGCTGTTTTGTTCCCATTGTTACCAGCTCATCTATATTATCGTAGCCCTCTTTATTGATTCTTGCATTGATAGGAAAATAATCGGGCGGGGCTTCAAGACCTGTTATTACTGCATGTATAAACTCATCTTTTGTTTTTTGCTGAAGTGCATAGTTGAATTTTTTTTCTTCCCCGATAGTGCTAAAAGTTTCAGGGCCCAGGTTTTTTCCGCAGGAACTGCCGGGCCCATGAGCCGGATAAACGACTACTTCATCAGCCAGAGGCATGATTTTTTTCTGAAGGCTGTCGTACATCATTCCCGCAAGATCGTCCATTGTAATCTCATCTTTTTTTTGTGCAAGATCAGGGCGGCCTACATCACCCACAAATAAAGTATCACCTGTAAATATGCAGTAATCTTTTTCATTTTCGTCCTTCAGTAAATAGCAGGATGACTCAAGAGTATGTCCTGGCGTGTGCAGGACCTTTACGGTTAGTGAACCTATTCTAAATATTTCTCCATCTTTTGCAACATGAACAGGGAATTTTGTTTCAGTTCCGGGCCCATATACAATAGTCGCGCCGGTAACCTTGCTAAGGTCAAGATGGCCGCTTACAAAATCAGCATGAAAATGAGTTTCAAAAATATATTTGATGGTTGCGTGTCTTTCTGCAGCCAGTTCCAGGTACTCGTCAATATCCCGTAAGGGGTCTATAACAGCTGCTTCACCATTACTTTCAATGTAATAGGCGGCCTCACTAAGGCAACCGGTATACAGTTGTTTAATAAACATTAAGAAATATTTTAACTGCAAAAATACTTTATAATTTATAAACCATTGTTAACTGGCGGGGGATAAAATGTTATCTTTTATCGGCTGTAGTTCTGCTATAATTTTTATTTTTATCAGGAGCTTGTTTATCTGACCTCCTTGAAATCTCCTGAATTTTGTACATCTACCCCTAAACTTCAATTGGCAGCGTGCGAATAATTACTGATTTAGTTACGTTTAGTTTATTTGATGAAGCATCTAAACAAAGAGAATAAAGAGAAGTAATAAAACATCATTTTTGGACCTGAAAAACCTCACAGGCTGCTTCTTAAAGCAGCCTTTTTACTTAAGATCGGTTAGCCAATAAGGTCTTTTACGAACTTATTCAGTTCTTCAAGCCTTTCGGCGCTTATGGAATAGTAAAT
>JBIOGV010000131.1:0-10127 GCA_044448365.1 Chitinophagales bacterium | reverse complement strand
TTGTTAAACAATAAATATTTATCTATAAAAATAAAATCTTGAAAATCAATTGGAAAAATGATTAAATGAATAAGGAAGCCAACTACCAACAAGCAGTTTGGTAAAAGCAGGGCTAAAATGACATTTTCAATGGCAGTACTTTTATTATCTTATGACATTAGATAAACGGGACAACTCCATTGCCCGCCTTTGCCAGATTGCCGAAACGTTGTGCGAAACCGGACTATGATGTTTAAACAATCAAGACTTATTTGAAGACCAATCTACAGAAAATAACAATTGAAACTACCGTTGATAAGTGTCCTTGCAATAGCAGGGACGGACGGAATAACAATCAGCAGTAAATCTTTATTCAACTTCGGCCATCACGGCCAGGGAATTCTTGTCATCAATAAAATGTTTCTTCAACAGTAAAACAAAGATCAACTTCGGTGCAGGCGTGATGGAACACAGAATATCCTGTCATCGCAAATGATGAGACGTTAACAGTGGTTAGAAAGTGACCCGAAAAATATTTGACTTTCCGCCCGACGATCCAAGTTTTTTTAAAAAATAAGAAATAAATTTGCGCAGTCAAATGACTTCATTATATTTGCAGTCATATAACTGCATAAAATGAAAACAAGACGAGATGCTTTTCAAGCAATAGCCGACCCGACGCGAAGAGCTATCCTGGCACTTGTTGCATTGCAGGCATTGACACCTGGCGCCATTGCAGAAAATTTCGATTCCTCAAGACAAACCATTTCAAAACATATCCGAATACTTGCTGAGTGTCATCTTCTTACTCAAAAGCAAAATGGCAGGGAGATATATTATTATATAAACCCAAAAAAGATAAAGGCAATTTCTGACTGGACAGAACAATTCCGGCAATTATGGGAAGGAAGATTTAATCAAATGGAAAAAGTATTAAACAATCCAAAAAAATAATAATAACTATGGAAAAAAATGTGACAGTAAGCAGAATTTTTGATTCAACTGTTGAAAAAGTTTGGAGTCTATGGACGGAACCAGAACTTGTGATGCAGTGGTGGGGCCCGGACAAATTTATTTGCCCATTGGCTAAGATTGATTTTCGGGAAGGTGGTACTTCCCTGGTTAGCATGAAGGCGCCCTTGGAATATGGAGGGCAAGAAACATATAGCATTTGGAATTATACCAAAATTATTCCGTTTCGAAGTATTGAATTCATTCAGAATTTGGCAGACCAAAATGGCAATAAGCAAAATCCGGTTTCGTTAGGCATGCCTGCTGATTTTCCAACAGACGTCAAAACGGTTGTGACTTTCAATGAAATGGATGAAGGCAAAACCAAAATGACTGTTGCTGAGTATGCTGACTTTGGGCAAATATCAGAGTTTGCAAAATTGGGATTGGAACAAAGCTTAGACAAAGCCGTTTTAATATTCAGCCGCTAAAAAATAAATTCTACTGCTATACAAATCAGCTAATGAATAGTACAACACTAAGAAGCATTCGGGCAGTTTTAGCCGGATTCATTTTGGTCATTGTTCTTTCAATTCTGACTGATGTTCTATTAATAAAAACGGGGGTAATGAAACAGCCATTTGTCTTAAACTCAGTAGCATTCATAGTTTTTGTCATTTTCTATCGCAGCTTGTTTGGAACCATCGGATCCTATGTAACAGCAAAATTTTCACCAAACAGACCAATGAAACATTCAATAATTGGTGGCGTTATTGGTTTTGTAATTGCTACAGTTGGTGCCATAGTAATGTGGGACAAGCCACCACATTGGTATCCCATTGCATTTATATTTACAACTTTACCCTGTGCCTGGCTGGGCGGAAAATTCTTTATTAAAAGCAACTCAAAATGAAGAAAGAAACCAGTTTAACGAGCGGGATCTCAGAACCCCACATTGTAGATAACTATATGAGTGAATTAAAACATCCTTTGTTTGACCTTATTCATTATTTACGATCTTTCATATTAAGCATAGACAAAACAATTGGAGAAGGAATTTACTGGAATGCGCCAACATTTTATTACACAGGCAAAATGAAACCCTTTAATCCTAAAGAATATAAAAGATATATAGTTGGCTTAAACTTTTACAAGCAGGACACCATCCGACTTATATTTTTAAGAGGAGCAGACGCAACTAACCCAACAGGCCTTCTTGAAGGCGACTACAAAGACGGGAGACGAATTACTTCATTGAAAAGTATTGAGGAATTAAAAAACAAAGAGATGGAATTAAAAAAAATAATAAAGGAATTACTAAAATTAATGGATAAGTAACAAGAGAAAAAACGTAACGCTGACAGGGTATTTGTAAAAGACCTTGGCTTTACAAAACACACCCAATTTTGTTTGGAGCAAACCAACCTACATAGACAATATAAAACTACGACAGGACAACAAAATACCGAGCTAGCAATATTTAAACTTTCCAAAAAAAAATGATATTTATAACTCAATTAGTTTACATCAAAGAAGGACAAGAAAGCGTATTTCACCAATTTGAAGCCATTGCTATTCCGGCAATTTCAAAATACAATGGACAACTTTTGCTTCGGGTACGGCCTAATGAAGATGCTTATATAGAAAGCAATATCGAGAACCCGTATGAAATTCACCTTGTTGAATTTGAAACGGACAATGATTTTGTAAACTTTATGCAAGACGAAGAACGAAAACGATTCTTGCATTTAAAAGAGCAATCCATAAAATCGGTTTTGCTAATAAAAGGAACAAATGTCTATTAAGGCAGGACACCCGCCCGTCTGTAACGTTTGATAAGGACGGGAATAAATTTTCATCTATAATACCGATGTCCAGCATCAGTCGCCATGGGCGACGAATCCCGACAGTACGTCCTGGACAAGTATAAAATGCCCCAGCACAATTGCCTGGATGTTGTGTGCAATTATATCAACCGCCTCATTCACTCTAAAACATTTTATCATGAAAAAGTATTTTAACATCATCCTGACTGTAATCTTTTGTTCTATTCTCATTAAAGCTCCATACGGACAAGAATTGAAGTCACAAAAAATCGCAGAAGCAAATATTCTTGCAGACCAGCCAACTGCAGCAGGAACAAAAATTATATACCCTATCAAGGGGGAACTATAAGTGGAAAATTAACGGTAAATTCTTACCTATTGGTGCAGATTTTGGGACTTCACTATCACCAACAAATTTTAAACATGACATCAGGGAGGTCATACAAACAGAAGACAGTGCAACGATCTATGTTACTTATACAGGTTATATTCATGCAAATGCAGAAACATTCGGGCTACTTGTTTCGGGTAAGACTAAAGAAGTTAGCCCAAATAAATATTATTTTCAAATAAACCCAATTTTTGAAACAACATCAAAAAATATGACTGGCTTAATGATACTGTCGCTATTGGTGTTGGAACTGTAACTGAAACCGGGGTAAGTTATATACTTTATGCAATCAAATAATTTTACATAACACACACGGAAAAGTATTTGCAAAAGAAGGGCTGGGCGATATGACATAGCTATTTGCATCGTTGTATTTTGGTTCGGCCCACAAATTTCGATCTGGCTTTTAGTTGTTATCTTCAACTTTGATAACTTTATTAAGCAGAGATCCCGCCTTGACAAACAATGAACTCCCCACTTTCAGCAATAAATGACTGTTGGGGCAATGTCACAAACAAACCATAAAACATGAGCAATACAAAAGAACCTGCTGAAAACAGACCGAAAGAAACATCCCGGTTAGAGGCATTCAGTGATGGAGTTTTTGCAATTGCTATTACACTTTTAGTTTTAGAGTTGATTTCAATTCTACACCCTCAAAACGGTGAGAGTTTGCTTAAGTTTTACCTCCATCATTGGGAACCATTTCTTGCCTTTTTAATTGGATTTCTAACTATCCTGGTCTGCTGGATAAATCACGATCATGTTTTTGCCTATATAAAAAAAACTGACAGCAAACTGCCCTGGGTAAATGGCTTCGTGTTATTAATGATTACAATTACCCCATTCCCAACGGCAATTCTTGCTGAATATTTAGAAACGGAAGGCAAATTTGCATTGGCCATTTTTGGCTTTAATTATTTTATGATCGCCATTGCATCCTATTGGATATGCGCCTATCCATACAACAGATCCCTTATAGATGATGATGACAGGGAGTTTTTTAATTGCATCAAACTAACCTATGGCTATGGCATCATATATACACTTTTTGCATTTTTAGTTTGTTTCATTTCTACACCCGTGGCAATAGCGCTTTATTTGTTATTGTTTTATGTATTTGCATTCCCAAAGGAATTCGCAATGAAACTTTTGAAAAGAAAATACAAAAAAATTAAGAACCCTGAATTAAATCAAAAGACCTGACTGCGTTGACGCTAACAGCGGGTTGGCTAAATTTTCTTGTTCGCGGCTAACAACACTTTATCAAACAGAATGTAACATGAAAAATCCTGCTTACTGGGAAAGATCAGATCTGCACAGGAACATGCAACATGCCCTCGATTTAGAATTGTGGACGATTCCACTTTATCTTACTTCGTTATATAGTATAAAAGACCTCACTAAAATAAAACATCAGGATTTTCCTGAAGCTGCCAAGCTTCTATTTTCAGTAGTGATACAAGAGATGTTGCATGTTGAGATAGTTTGTAATCTTTCAAATGCGCTTGGATACACTCCTAAATTTAAATGTCCGGAATATGACGTATCAAAAGGAATTCCCTTCATTCACCCGCCTTATGATTCGTTGCCAGATGTTTTAAGAGGATACCAGGTGAAACCACAGGCACTGAACAAGGAGAGCCTGAAGTTGTTTTGCGCCATTGAGTTACCTCACCCCAAAAAAGCAATTGTCTGGGAAAATGAAGGCGAATATAATTCCATTGCTGAATTGTATGAGGCCATTAAAACAGGTGTTGCATCACTGTGGGATGGCTGTTATATAGGTGAAAGAAAAAATACAAAACAAAAGAATAGTTTTAATGAGTATCACAACCAGCATGGTAAGAAGCATGGTTTCAGCATTATCATTAATTCGGTTGAAACAGCGTTACAGGCAATTGAAGCTATTGTGGAGCAGGGAGAAGGGGCAGATGCTAAACACGTACCGGTAGATTTCCGCCCGCACGTGACCCGTGAGGGGAAAGAATTTGATACTGCATGGTATAAAAGTAATTTAAGTCACTATCATAAATTCAGAATTCTTCTTCATTCACACCACAAATTACCACCTGTATATAAAGAGGAGATAAATAAAAAGGCTGAAACAGCTAATTCAAATATGAAAAACGCTTTTTTAAATTTCTGGAATACCATGGAAATCAATTTCAATCAGGAAGGAGACGAAATGCCGGAAACTTTCTGGAAAGAAATGTTTGCACTTGGCAATTCGTTAGCAGATGTTTGGCTATCCGGAATGTGCCCGGATCTTAATTTCGACATTTCCAGTGCGCGGAGTTATTAGTAGTAATCGCATGATGACGCTGCGAGTTTTAAAAGGAAAAGAAATTACAATTCAAATTGCGATCCTATGTTGCGTACCTATTTTGGCCTACAGTATTTACTATTCACCTATTTCGCGTAAAAAAATTCATTGTGGAAAAGGCGACTAAGCCTGAAACGCCAGAACCATCTTGGGAAAAGAAGCGCATTTCAACATCGGTCTTCCGTTGTGTTTGCTGAAGTATAAATCCTCTTCTATTTATCGCTCTCAGCTTTGGTTCCGGTTAACCGAACCTAGCTACTCTGCCTACCCTGCACTGCCGGCAGGCAGGTAATTCTCAAAAAAAAATTAACTTCAGTTATTCAATTGGCCTATGGCCCGGTCTGAAGCATCGCGCTGGGAAGCCTTGAGTATTAGCGGTAATTTTCTCAATGATAGTTTATGAGTTTCAAAATTTCTCGTAAGACAGTAATTTTTATTTTTGCAAACACTATTTTAATATCATGTTCAAATCACCATTCCGATAAAATGACTGATGCCGAAACTAGCGATATAGCAAAAAATGTAAAGGATATTTATGGTAAAATGACTGAATATTCTGAAGGAGCTCAATTGGACTCTTTTTTAAGTTACTATGATAACTCTCCGGCTTTTTTACACATTAGCAGTGATGGCAAGATGAGAAATTATGCAGAGTTCAAAAAAATCTGTACTGAATACTATACCACCCTTAAACGACAAAAGGTTTCTACAATTATGGAAAAATACAATGTGATGGATCCAAATTTTGTCATCGTCGGCTGGACTGGAACTATAATAGCTGAATTTAAGAATGGGGATATTATGAATATGAATAACTATTCAATCACAAATATGTTTAAGAAGATTGACGGTAAATGGAAAATAATACACTCCCATGAATCTGCATTACCTCCTGAAATTATTAAAAAAGGATAAAGAAGAATTACTGCTGACAAAGTATTACTGCAAGCATTGACAGGGTTTACTTCGACATAACCAATTTAATTAAACCAAACAATGACACAAAAAAGCAGAGGAATTATTTCGTTTACATTATTGATGATCTTGTTTATTTCTGCCTGCTCCACGACAAAAAACACCCAGACAAGAACAATTCAACAAACATATAGACCTGTTGATAAAGCCCTGTACGACACAATAATTTACCAGGACAGTATTTTGTTTAACGCGTTTAATTCTCAAAACTTTGAACGGTTTAAAAAGTTTTTTGCCGAAAATCTTGAAATTTACCAGGACAATACAGGCTTGCGCAACTACGAACAATCTTTGGAAGCCTTCAAAGAACTTTTCAAAATGAATAATGTATTGACCCGGCAACTTGTAAAAGGAAGTGTAGAAATTTATCCCATCAAAAACTATGGTGCTATTGAAACAGGACAACATACATTTTGTCATACGGAAAATGGGAAACCAGATTGCGGAACATTTAAGTTTGTTCATATTTGGGAAATGCAAAACGGACAATGGAAAATTTGCCGAATAATTACTTATGATCACAAACTATAAATATGTCAATAGTTAACAATCGAATCCTGTCGGGGGCGCGATGAAAGGCGTCGTTCACCCTCCATGATGTTCTATTCACCCCTCAACAAATTTTCTTACACCTTGCTCGCAAATGATTAAAATCATATATATACCCAGAGAGACTATTTACCTTCTTCCCAAAAAGAGGACATATGGAAAAGTCAACAAAAATTGTTGCCCAGGTATATGGTTATGCTGTTTGTCTCGTTACAGTAATCACCTTTCTTATATCAACAACAGCTCTCGTGACAGCCGTAGTTGATCTTGGTGACCCGATGCACTCCGGCTATACCCCACAAGGTTCGCCAAGTCTTGCATCGTTTGAAAATTACAGGCTTGATGTGATGAAGTCTTTCCAAAAAGGTGCGGAAACCGGTGAACAAAGCTATGCCCCAACCGAGCAAACGCTCAGGTCAATGTATGACGCAGCAAAAAATGATAAAATTCAATCATCAAATCACCAATCTGACAAAACCATTCTAATTAGCAGTTTGATCATTGTTATTTGTATGATTTTATTCTTTACTCATTGGAATTGGCTGAGAAGATTGACAAAGTCTGCTTAATAATTTTTTCTCGACGACAATAATGAATGCTCATTACGCATTGTGTTCAGCCAGATGGTACGCTTACGCTTTTGGCAAAAAACGTTCGGGATCTCCGGGGCGACTTAATAGTGAATCCCAATAAGTATCAGGATCCCGCTATACCAATGCGCGGCGTTGCAAGAACGCCTTAAAGGCAAGTTGCCAATAACTTGGTTTGCTATAATTTTAGATCGCATTTAAGAAAGCATATGAAGAAATTATTAACCTTACCGCTGGTGATGATGCTGACGATATCATTATCTGCACAGACTAAAGTAGAATGGGTTTCAACATCACAACAAGAGCAGTGGAAAGTACAAAAAGGTTTAACACCTTCCTCCGGCAACGACAGTGCAGATGTGCAAGTACAATTAAATCAGCCCCGACAATTCGTGAAAATGGTAAATACGGAATTTTGCATTCGCTCTTTATTCTCTTTATATGATTGCCGCATTTTGGTTCCCTATGCAATTGCCATCGTTACTACCGTAATCTGGATTTTTGGTTGATATGGGGAATCAATATTAAGCACGAATAAATGCATGGAAGATCGGAAAAAGCTGACGATCAATTTTCATTAAAAGAAAGAACCGCTGCACTGACACAGCATTTGCGGCAGCTAACCCAAATCAAGCAGCTTCACCTTTGTGCTTCGATCAACCTATGTACTGTCGCGATGGGACCCCGCTCAAATTTATTTCCAACTTTAGTTTCCATTTCCTAATTTGGCATCATTGGGCCAGAGTACATATTTTACTTCATGCGATACATTATTGTTCTTTTTTCTCTTGCCGTTCTTTGCCTGAATACCTCAGCGCAACTTATTTATTCATTAACATACAAGGATAGCTCAACGCAAAGAATAAAGATATCGATACAGTTGACTAAAGAAAAAAGAGCGCCTCTGAATTTTATAATGCCCCGCTCAATTCCCGGAGCATATAGCATAATTAATTATGATGGTTTTGTAGAGCAGCTTTATGCCATAAATAGTAACGGTAAAAAAATTGCAATGATAAAGGATGATAATGGTGCCCCTCGATGGTATGAGACTGACCCGGGCGAATCAATTATCCGGATTGAATATGAAATAGACCTTAGAAAAATGGAAAAAGGATTATCTCCCACTGACGCTTCCATTATCCGTTCGGGCTTTGCAGGCATACTAAACTATTCCATATTTGGCTGGATCGATGAAACCGAACAAGAGCCTGTGCAATGTACCGTTCAAACATTTGATCAATGGCCCATCTTTAGTACTAACCAACCGTCTGTAAGCATGCCCAAAGGGTCATTAACATTCAGAACAGATAATTATTATACATTGGCAGATGGACAAATTCTTATCGGCCCAGGATTGCGGGTAAAAGAATTTAAGGGAATTGTGCCCTTATTTATCGCATCTTATTGTGAAACGGGAGATGAGTACCTGGATGATTATGGTAAGCAGGGAACGATGAGTTTAGAAATCCTAAATAATTATTTCGGTGAGCTCCCTTTTAAGCAATATTCGATTCTGCTGCGTAAGGCCCTGCCGCTTGAGCCCGGAAGCGTACCACCTTTTGGAATGGAGCATTTGCAGAGTTCAACTTTTTTTGGAGACACATCTGAATTCAGGGCTCAGGCCATGAATCAACAGGATGTAATCGGGACTATGGCCACTTACCTTCATCACATGGCTCATGCATTTATACCGTTAAGATGTTATGGAGATGCTTACAGCCCGTTTGTAAAAGAAATACCCCCCATTATCAACAACATCTGGTTCAATGAAGGTTTTATGTGGTTTCTCCCCTATGAAGAGCTAAAATCGGAAAGATTGAAAAAAAGATTTTATGCCAATATATATGAAGCCGATCCGTTAATAAAAAAAATGAGTTTGCAGGAGTTGTCACAGGAAGCTTCCCTGATGTATGCAACCGATTTCAGGTTAGGCATGGCTGTTTTTTCCCGTGGAGCCATGATGGCGATCGAAATGGACAATTACCTTAAAGAAAAGAGTAACGGCAAAAAATCAATGAAAGACGTTTTAAGATACCTGTATCACTGGTCAAAAGAAAATGAGCGGGCGTTTACTATGGAAGAATTCCCTTTACTCATAAACAAAGCCTCTGGAATCGATCTAACTGCCATTTATAGCAAATGGCAGTTAGCTATTCAATAATTTTTTATTAAACTGGAATATACTGTCTTTCGGAAACACCTGGATACGGTATAAAAAATGAAAAACAAGAATGGACTTTTTTGGCGATGAGTATTCGGAAAGAAAAAAATAGTACTTCAACAAACACAAACGAATTGAGAGAACTAATTTTAGTTGTACACATACCGCTTGACGGTTTTGTAGCCGGACCAAAAGGGGAATTGGATGGTTTTGATGCCAGTGAAGAAAATTTGCAATTCGTATGCAGTTTGACAGAAGATGCGGACACAGCTTTATTCGGACGAAATTCTTATCAATTACTGAATAGCCATTGGCCAACTGCAAAAGACCGTCCAATGCGACAAAAGGTGAGATCGAATATTCAAATTGGTATAAC
>JBIOGV010000130.1:0-10130 GCA_044448365.1 Chitinophagales bacterium | reverse complement strand
TTCCTTCGAAGTTTGTAAAGTGATGAGCTCCTTACAGCTATTCTTATTCAATTCCCAGGCTTGCCGAAGGTCTTTAAATGCTCCCGTTTCATTTCGCGATTCAATTAATTGCGAATACCTGCTGAGGTTAGTATCATTTTCTTCAAACAATTGATCTAATTTTTTCTCTTCATTTGGTGCCTCCAGAGAGTGCAAAACCTTGTTAATTGTAATTGTCCGGATAACTCCAAGGTTTTCCCGGCTTTTGAATAATAAGGTAAGTTTTGCATTGTCTTTATTGGTAAGGTCCTTGTACTTACCCGTTATCTTATAGTTAGCGTCATAAATCTGCAAAGCTGCAATGACAGTCAGTAAAAAAAGGGAGAGGTAACCGAAAAAAACAAACCAATTGCTGGTGATGTTCTTTAAAGCTTTCGACATGCGGGCTGGTTTTTAGGATATTGAAACTGAAAAATAAAGTTTTTTATTGAACTGGCAAATACGAAAGCAGTTTTATTGGGATACACAATAAAAAAGAACAATTAAGCGTTGCCGCTTATCATCTTTTTCAGTTGTCATCAAATCCCAGTTCACTATTATTTATGAAGTTCACGAGTGAAGGAGCATTTTTCAAACCAAGCTTTTTCATCAGGTTATAACGATGTACTTCTATTGTTTTCACTGACAGGCTCAGAATATTCGCAATTTCTTTTGAAGAAAATCCCTTTTTTATTAAGGAAATAATTTCTATTTCTCTCTGCGATAACGAATTGATCCCGGATTGTTCATCATTATGGATCATTTTTTCAGAAAGTATATTTTTAATTTCCTCGCAGATATACTTATTGCCACCGGATATTTCAACGATCGCTTTAAACATTTCTTCTTTTGAAGAATTTTTTGTCACATAACCCGACGCACCTTTCCGTATCATCTTACGTGCATAAATAGGTTGCGTGTGGAGTGAAACACCTAAAATTTTTGAGCCCGGCGCAAATTTCCTGATAAGAGGAATAGCATCAATCCCGTTCATACCCGATAAATTAATATCCAGGATCATGACGTTAGGTCGTAATTGTTTTGCCATTTCTATGGCTTCTTCCCCACTGCCTGCTTCCCCGATTACTTTGAATCTCGGGTCAGAATTTAAAACTGTGCTCCAGGCCTCCCTGATAAGTTTGTGATCGTCTGTTATTAAGATAGAAATCTTTTCCATAAGGTTTATTTTAATTGATTAAGAAGATATAGGTTTAATAAGTTTGTTGCCAGCATCTTTAAAAAAAGGAAATCGCAGATTTTTGTCTTGTTCATTCAATTTAAAGATTGCATTTACCCTGCACCCATTTCCCGGGAAAGAATCAATGACTACATTTCCATCGAAAATAGCAGCACGGTTGATCATGTTTGTTATTCCTATGCCATTTCTTTTTTGGGTTGTATCGAAGCCCTTCCCATTGTCGGCTATCTTTAACTCCAGCTCAGTTGCTGTCTGGTTAAGGCATATATAAATCTCAGATGCGTCAGCATATTTCAGAATGTTATTTAATTGCTCCTGCACAATGCGATAAACAGAAACCTTCAGGTCTTTATCAAGTTTTCCCTCATCGAGGTCTTTTGTTTTTAGCTGAATATTTTTCTTTGTAAGCTTTATGGTGGATACCAGGTCTCTTAAAGCCTCCCTGAGCGTGAACTTGCCGAGGGAAGGAGGCATTAACGATTTCGAAATCTTTCTTATTTCCTGCATACTCAGATTCACAAGGTCTTTACCTTTTTCGATAAGATGCATTTGTTTGTTTTCCTTTGCCATGCCTGCTTCAAGATAAATTTTTGCTGACGCCAATATCTGGTTTACATTATCATGCAATTCTTTTCCCAATTCATTTCTTTCTTTTTCCTGGCCGCAGATGGTGGCTTTTGTAATGGCTATCTGCTCGTTCAACCTTTGAGCGCTCAATTGCTGCTGCAGATCAAGATTTTTAGTGATATCATTTACTATGATTAAATAAGCTTCTTCTCCCTTAAAATGAATGGTATCCAATGCCACATCAACGATCATTGTCTCTCCATTCATTTTTATATGCCGGACACGATCATTTCTGAAAAAAGTAAGTTTCCCGTCATCAATAATTCCCTGCAAAAACTTATGATCTTCTTCGGGTCTTATGTCAAATACCGTCATCTTCAAAAAATCCTCCCTTGAATAACCATACAATTCAACGGCCAAATCACTTACCTCCAGGTATCCGAGATTTTTTTTATCTGCAACAAATATGGGCAAGGGGCTTTTATTAAAAAGAGAACGGTAAAGTTCTTCGGAGTTTTTTATTTCTTCTTCGGCAAGCTTTCTTTCCGTGATTTCAGTGTAATTGGACACATACCCCTTAATGGCGGGATTCTGAAGTTGATTGGAAACCCTTGCTTCGCACCATCTATAGTTTTTATTTTTATCCAGGACTCTTACTTCAATCTGAATTGTCTTCCCGGGTGTGTTAGTTAACTCTCTGATTTTTTCTTTGGTTGCATTTATATCATCAGGATGCCAGAAATCATTGCTCGTCTTGCCCAATATTTCTTTTTCCTCAAATTCAAAATTTTTATAGACAGAGGGACTGGCATAAGTAATCTCTCTTTTCTGATTTGTGACAAACTGAATATCTGAGCTATTTTCCATTATGGCCCTGTAAAATTCTTCTTCCTGTTTTAGTTTTTCTTCTGCCAGTCTCCTTTCCGTAATATCCTCATAATTAATAACGATAGCCTTTATCCCGGGTTCATGAAGCATGTTGGTGAAATTTGAACGCAACCATTTCCATTCACCATTTTTATTTTTAATCCTGTATTCTGCATGCCTGGTTTCACCAAAACAGGTCAATAATTGCTGAATCAGTGAAGAACGTAAAGCGGAATCGTCCGGATGGATAAGCTCACCGGGGTCAGTACCAATCAATTCTTCATAACTATAACCAAGGATCCGTTGAACAGAAGAAGTAAAATAAATAAGTTTACCATTGGCATCGAGCAAAGAAATACCATCATGACTATTTTCGACCAGGGAACGGAATCTTGTTTCACTTTTGATCAAGTCTTCCTCAGCCTTTAATTTTTCTGTTACATCAACTCCGATTATCAAACCGGCCTTTTTGCCATTATAATTTATTATGTGAACCCTTATTTCAACATTTATTATCGTGCCATTCTTTTTCACATGCCTGTCGCTTCCAAAAAAACTTTCGGAAGGTTGTTTCAAACGTTCCTTAACCTTTTTAGCGTCTTCTTCCGTTAAAAGATCAAATGCGGTCATTGAAAGAAATTCTTCTTTTGAATAGCCAAAATGTTGTAGAGCTGTTTCATTTACATCCAGAAATTTTAGAGTGGGCATATCGCATACCCAAATAAATACGGGACTGTTGTTAAACAATGAACGGTATAATTCCTCAGATCTCCTGATCATTTGCTCAGCCATTAATTTCTCGGTAATGTCATTTATAGCGACAAGAATTTGCTTGTTGCCCTTATAAATAATTTCATTTAGTATGATCTCCACCAGGAAGGTGTCACCATTTTTTTTGACATGTTTACGAATGATTCTGGTTGATTCCCCGAAATCATTACTTTGAATAAATTTCCTCGCTCTTTCATGATCACCTTTATCCAAAAGGTCAAAAACTGAAAGAGAAAGAAATTCTTTTTTTGAATACCCGTATTGCTGGATAGCCTTTTCATTTACTTCATAAATTTTCAATGTTTTGCGGTCGCAAACCCATTTAGCCAGGGGACTTTTATCAAAAAGTTCTTTATAAAGAAGCTTCGATTCGAAAAGCATTTTATCATTCTCTATTAAAAGCTGGTTATACCTGCTGATCTTTTTTACATTCCTCAATAAAAATGTTACAAGAAGAATTAAGATGATTATGATTGCCCCGATAGAAATGCTGAGAGCCGTTTGAGAAATAAAAACATATTTGTAAATGCTTTTAATACCGCCAATAGCGAGCAAAAGAAAAAGTATAGAATATATGAGGACAATAAGTCGGTTATTGGTAATATTTTTAAATGCTTTCTTCACGAGAGGGTTCGGGTTCCTGGTAACTGGAAAAGAAAATTAGAACCCTAAGAATAATATCGGACTGAGGTGTCTCATATCAGGTGATGACTATAGTCAGCATAGTCGTTTACACTTAGAATGAAATTTTAAGTATAATAGGAAGGAAATAAAAAAGAGCAACTCTGAAGCTGCTCTTTTAAATCAAATTTGATTGATATCATCCTTTCAAAAAATCCTCTTCAACCTTTTTCCAGTTGATTACATTCCAGATGGCTTTTAAATAGTCCGGACGCCTGTTTTGATATTTCAGATAATAAGCGTGCTCCCAAACGTCAACACCTAAGATGGGCACACCTTTTACGTCAGCTACATCCATCAATGGATTATCCTGATTTGGAGTGGAAGTTATTTCAAGTTTGCCATCTTTAATGATCAACCAGGCCCAGCCACTTCCGAATCTTGTAGTGCCAGCGGTATTAAATTTTTCCTGGAAGGCTTCAAAGGAGCCAAAGGCAGAATTGATGGCATCGGCTAATTTTCCTGAAGGTTTACCTTCTCCATTTGCTGAAAGTATTTTCCAGAAAAAAGAGTGATTCCAATGGCCGCCCCCGTTATTACGAACAGCAGGTGAAATCTTTCCCGCTTGGGCAATTAATTCTTCAAGGCTTTTATTTTCATGTTCGGTGCCGGTAATGGCTTTATTCAAATTGTCAACATAGGCCTGGTGATGTTTGCCATGATGTATCTGCATGGTCTGACTATCAATATGCGGTTCCAATGCATCAAAAGCATATGGTAGCGCAGGTAAGGTAAATGCCATAACTAAAGATTTGCCCTCATCTCCCGCCATATTGCGGGATGAATGAAGAGATGAACAATAATTTAAAGAGTAACAAAGTTAAGTATGTGAATGTTTAAATAGATTTTTAAACGGTAGCGGATTTTTCTGAATTTCCCAATTTCGTTATTCAGCCCACGATTTAAATCATGGACTGGCATTAAAATTTTAACTGACTGTCCGTATGAATGAATCTTATGGCTTCTTAATGGACTTTGTGTAATTCCCTGCCTGCCGGCAGGCAGGTTTGCGGCCGTTGTGACCAGAAAAATAGGACACTAAGTTCACAACGAGCCACAATGAACACAAAGTTTAGCCTTCATTAATTAAAGGTTCATACATGCGGATAGGCAGTAAATTTTAAATTGAAACAGCACTTGTTTTTCCAAAGCAGTAAATTATTTTTTAAGCCCGGAATTGGATCGATATAGTCAACTTTCCCGGGTTTAGCAGGCACATCATCGTTTCTTTTTAAAAAAATCTTTCATCAGGCTTCCGCACTCGTCTTTTAAAATACCATGCACTATTTCAGTTTTTGGATGAAAGGGCCAATTAGCGGCCGTAATTCTTTTGTACCCGTTTTTTTCATCATCAGCGCCCCAGATAATTCTTTTTAGTTTGCTCCAATACATAGCACCGGCACACATGAGGCAAGGTTCCACAGTTACGTACAAAAAAGCCCCGGGTAAATATTTGCTACCCGTATAATTGAATGCGGAAGTTAATGCGATCATTTCAGCGTGGGCTGTAGGGTCATTTAACTTTTCTGTCATATTATGTCCCCGTGCAATTACACGATCATTCAAAACCACAATGGCGCCAATTGGAATTTCATCCTCTTCATAAGCAATTCTCGCTTCTTTCAAAGCAAGCATCATAAAATACTCATCAGTCATACTTTCGGCAGGGAAATTACTCACTATAATTAATAATCTTATTGCAATTGAGGATCATGAAAAGTATCGCCCTGGTTGATATCACCCGTATCAAACCCTTTTTTAAACCAATACACTCTTTGTTTTGAGGTGCCGTGAGTAAAGGTTTCAGGCACAACATATCCCTGGGTTTCTTTTTGCAGCCTGTCGTCGCCTATTGCATTGGCAGCATTCAACGCCTCATCAATATCTCCCGGATCTAAAATATTTTTCATTTGCTGGGCATGATGTGCCCACACACCGGCAAAAAAATCTGCCTGCAATTCCATCATTACTGAATATTTGTTGTACTGACCCTCGGTTAGCTGTTGACGAAGATTTTCTACCTTATCGGAGATACCCAGGAGTTTTTGCACATGATGACCCACTTCATGAGCGATCACGTAGGCTTCTGCAAAATCACCGGGTGCCTGGAAACGTTGTTCCAACTCCTGGTAAAAAGAAAGATCAATATAAACTTCCTCGTCATTGGGGCAATAAAACGGACCGGTTGCTGAACTGGCGAAGCCGCAGGCCGATTCTACATTATCACGAAATAATACAAGAGTTGGTCTTTTATATTGTTTTCCCTGAACGGTAAATAATGAATCCCATACATCTTCGGTGAGGGCCAGAACTTTTTTGACAAATTTTGCCCTTTCATCATCAGCAGCCTTTTCCTGCGGCGTCATTTCCGTATTCTGAAGCGGGGATTGAATTTGGTCCGACGTATCGCCTCCTCCAAGAAATAATTTTATCACTAAAAAAATTATTCCGATCAAACCGCCGCCGATCGCAATTCCATGGCCTGCAGTAAAACCCCGCCGGTCATCCACATTTGAACTTTCCCTCTCTTCATCAAGGCGCATATAACAAATTTTATGATTAATAAAATTACTGTTATTAGGAATTCCGGGAAAATGTGATTTATTACGCAGGTATCTTTTTTAAAAATTTTTCGAAGCTGATCGATATCAGCCTTTGATCAGTTTGATGTAATGAATTTTGCATTATGAAAAAAAAAGGGCCTCATCTCAACAAAGAATGGCATTGGGCTCACCCGATGCCAAAAAATCCATCACTAAAGCAGAGAATTGACTGGCATCTTGAACACGCAAAAAATTGCAGTTGTCGTAAGATAACCGGAAAACTGAAAGAGGAAATGAAAAAATTAAACATTAAAATTCCCGGATCATGAAAGGGTTAGAAAATAATACTTATTTAATTCTGTACATCATTTCTAATATCGTCGCATTAACCATGCTGCTGGCAGCATGGAAGCAACATCGCATTTTAAGGCTGATGTTTTTTTTATTATTCGCATGGGCAAGCTGGACAAATTGGATGGAAGCGATTAAAGCTCCGCAATTTTATCTTGATTATGCTGACCTGAGTCTTTTAGGAGTTTACAGCAATTTCATTCGGGGTTGGTTTAGTGATCACATTATTTTGACGGTTGGTTTCATTGCTACCTGCCAGGCCTTGATCGCTATTTCCATGTTGATGAAAGGATGGGTATTTAAAATGGGTGCTATGGGTGCAATTATTTTTTTACTTGCCATTATGCCGCTTGGAGTGGGCTCAGCATTTCCCTGTACGTTAATCATGGCAATAGCTATGTGGGCATTATTTCGTGAAAAACAAACGAATTACCTCTGGGTTGCACAGCCTGCTTCGTACACCTGGCCGACTAAGGATAAGTTGAACCTTAGATGACCTGATAGTTTATTGGAGGAGTTTATTATGATTTTAATTGTTATTCTCATTTTTTTTCTTTTGCTGCTATGCTGGCTATTTTTTTCTCCTTTGGAATTCCAGGTCGACACGAGAACACCACAGGCTTCTCTCCGGTGGATCAGTATCGGAACAGCAATAATCATTTATGAAAACGATAAATGGCTATTGAAAATAAGAGTTCTGTTCTTTTCAAAGCAATGGGATCTGGAAAAATTACTTTTTAAAGAAAAGAAAATTAAACGAATAAAAAAGGTCAAACGAAAAAGAAAGAATATATGGTTCGGAAAATTTTTAAACCTCATAAAAACTTTCCGCGTAACGAAATGGCAAATTGCAATCGACACAGGTGATTGCATAAAAAATGCCTGGCTCTATCCATTAAATTTTTATCCGTCTACACGCCATCATTTGTTAATAAATTTTTCCGATGAAAATTATTTTTTGATCGTGATCCGAAATGCCCCCTGGAAATTAGCCTATGCGTTTATGAAATAATTATTTCTTATTTATTAAATCAAATTTTATGTCAGTTAATTTGGAAGAAACCGTAAAACAGCTTACTGATTTTCTTAAAACAGAAGCAAAGACAGAAACAATTATCGGGCAATCGTTTCAATTGGGAGAATTTATCTGCATGCCTGTTATCAAATTTGGAGTAGGCCTTGGCTATGGCGGTGGTGAAGGCCATGGCGATATGCCAGGCAAGGGCAAGGGTGAAGGAGGTGGCAGTGGTGCCGGCGGTGGCGTAGGTGTAGCACCCATCGGGTTTTTAGTAACCCGCGGTGACCAGATCTCTTTTATTCCAACCCGCGTTAGCAAAGGATTAGGTGCCGCATTTGAAAAAGTACCCGATCTGCTGGAAAAATTCCTGGAAAAAAAGGAACAGAGAAAACCCGAACCGGTTGCCTGAAACAGTGCAAACACGATGAGCAAATGTTAGTGAAAACGGAATCTTTGACGATTCCGTTTTTACTATACCATTAAACTAAATCTGTATTTCCTTCTCTCAATCTTGAAAATTATCCCCGGCCGGGGTCTTCTTTTTTATTCTCTGGGTCAGCTCCGCATTTTCGATCATATCTTTATCGGCTTCCTTTTGTGTGTGAGAGTGCAGCCTGTTTGTTCACGATCATCCCTGGCATTTACTTGACGCTTCAATAAATCAGGATATTTTTATACTATGTTCCGAACCGGTTCGTCGTACAGGCGACTAAAAATAATACCGCTGGCTGCTGTAATCTTTCTGACAGTTTCAGGAGGGCCTTATGGTTTAGAACCATTGCTTACCTATGGCGGTGAACATGGCGCCTTGCTTTTGTTATTGCTCACGCCATTGCTTTGGGATCTGCCAACAATACTTATGGTAATGGAGCTGAACAGCATGATGCCCGTAACCGGTGGATATTATCAATGGGTGAAACGGGCGCTTGGTATCAGGTGGGCCTGGTATGAGGGTTGGTGGACATGGTTATACACTTTTGTTGATCTTGCCATTTACCCGGTACTTTTTGTTGAGTATGTTTCTTTCTTTTTTCCGGAAATGGCTCATTACAAGATCCCGGTTTGTCTTGTGATCATTTGGTCAGGAGCCGCTTTTAATATTTTGGGCATTGTACCGGTGGGAAGAATTTCTATGCTGTTGAGTGTTGCCGTTGTATTACCCTTTATGATTCTTTTGGGAGTTTACATTTCCCACACTCCATCCTTTCATCTTCCTTCACTTTCATTAAAGGGTATCGGTTTTTCTTCGCTGGGAATGGGATTATATACCGTAATGTGGAATTTTATTGGCTGGGATAATATAACTACCTATGCCGGCGAAGTAAATAAACCTGTAAGAACCTATCTCATTTCCATACTCGCCGCATTTATTTTAACGATCACCGTTTACTTCATCGCTGTATCGATTGCAATCTCCTCAGGAATCGATCTATCAATTTTAAAAGATCAGGGGTTCCCGGTACTGGGGGCAATCGTTGGCGGAAAATGGCTGGCGATGATCATTGCTGCAGGTGGGATGGCCAGTACACTTGGTTTATTTTCTGCAGTGCTTCTTTCCATATCAAGAGTGCCCAAAGTAATGGCGGAAGATCATCTTCTTCCCGGAAAACTCCATTCACTTCATCCCAGGTACAATACTCCATATGTATCCATTATTATCAGTGCTGTAATTGTAAGCGTAATGATCTTATGGACCTTTGGTGATCTTATCATTATTGATATAACATTATACGGCGGAGCTTTATTACTTGAATTCATTAGCCTCATTCAATTCAGAATAAAATGGCCAAATGAAAAACGGCCTTTTAAAATCCCATTGAATGTTGTTGGAATATGTATCATGATCCTGTTACCAGTCACTGTGTACTGCATTGCCCTTAGCAGCGCTCTTTCAAAAGAAAGCAGGATGTTAACACCTGCTTTATTCGCGCTGGGGGCATTATTATCTGCTGAAATAATATGGAGAATAATCGTATGGAGAAAATCAATAAAAGATGTTAGATGACCAATGGCGGATCACCGATCTGTTCATGAATAACATATACTCATTTTTATAACTTGTTTATCTCAACCAGCACATCATTATCGCCGTTATCGGTGCACACGTACACTTTAC
>JBIOGV010000129.1:0-10142 GCA_044448365.1 Chitinophagales bacterium | reverse complement strand
TTCTTTCTGACAATTCCAAAAACTGCCAGACCAGAGAAAATAATGACCAGTATTATCCATTTCATAAATGCAAGCTACAAAATAGAATTATCACAGTATTTCAAGAAAATGACAAAAGCCTTCTTAGAAAAGAAGGCCGGTTAATGTTCGCCTTTGAACATAACGATTGAACGATCATTAAATATTTTTTGTATTCTTATTCTGATTTATTAAATTTTTGCGATTCCTCCATTTCTCCATTGCAAACTTTTAATGTTATCCAGTTAGTTTTTCCTTCAAGGTGAATGAGATAAGTTAAAGTATTGGAGTCCCTTTCAAAAGTTTGAGGGTCTCTTTCAATTTCTTGTATTACGGTGATGTTATAATCATAATAAGTGCTTTTAACAAGACGCCGTACATCCACGGGTAGTTTGGTTTCATCATAAGTGCGAATAGTGTAAAGCCAGGTCCCGTTTTTACCATAAGCAACCTGGTAATGGATCACATCGAGACTAAACAGAGCAACGAACCCATCCTGTAATTCGAACCATTTTTCATTGGAAACAGTGTTAAACGATCTTACAAAGTTTTTTACAACCTTTGAATTAACATTGTTCCGGTCAACTGAAATACTATTTGCAAGCAATTTCCCGGAAGAAACAATGTCTTCTGATGGTTGCATATTGGTACTGGCAAGTTGACCATTTGCAGCAATGCATATTACCAGTAACAGGGATAATCCTGTAAAGCTGGTTAAAAGATTTTTTTTCATAATTGTAAATTTTAAGTTGAATAATTTTATTTGATCGATGGATTAAAAATAGTTTGCTGAGCAGGCGGAAGACAGCGCCACAGAGTAGTAAGCAGGAACTGGAAGTAGTTAGCTGAAATAAGAGAGTGAGGGCGAGACGATCTTACCAGAATTCAATCCGGAAATAAAATAATGTAATAAAAAACAGGAGCATCAAAACCACTTCATCAAACTATCCTTGCGGCTGCGGGATACATTTACGGTGGAGCCGTCGCTCATGATAAGATAACCGCCTTCGCCCCGGACATATTTTGCTACTTCATTCAGGTTTACGATCCATGAATGATGCACCCGGATAAAGAAAGTAAAATCCTGCAATTGTTCTTCCATTTCTTTTAATGTGCGGCAGGCTGTTATTTTATTTTTATTTTTCAGGAAAACGTGTGTATAATTATCGTCTGCTTCGCAGCGGATCACCTGGTCAATGGGAATTAATTCAAAGCCTTCGAAAGTAGGCACGGCAATTTTTGTAAACCCTTTTTCTTTATGTTGTATCTGGTCCATTAGCATGCGGAACTGTTCGGCAGACGGAGGAGTTTTATGTACTTCTACTTTATGCACCGCTACCACCAGCTCTTTTGGATCAATTGGCTTCAATAAATAATCTAATGCACTAAAACGAATGGCCTTTATTGCATATTGATCGTAACTGGTAGTAAAGATGACTGAGAATGGAATTTCTTTAAACTGCTCCAGCAATTCAAATCCATTCATCATGGGCATTTCGATATCGAGAAATACAAGATCCGGCTGGTATTTGTTAATTGCTTCCAGGCCTTTTTTTGCAGAGACGCATTGTTCCATCACCTGCACTTCAGGACAGAAATCACTTACCAGCATGTTCAGTGTATCCAAACAATGAACTTCATCGTCTATCAGAATTGCTTTAATCATATATCACAGGCATTTTAATAATTACCTCTGTACCTGCAGCGCTGCCATCTGCATTTACCAGGTCATTTATTCTTACAGGTGATTCATTTCCATTTGTGCTTTGCATCATCGCGATCCTCTCGGCTGTAATTCGCAACCCCATTGATTTATGCTTTGTGGCGGATTTGCTTGCCAGTTCTGCAGCTCTTTTTCTTCCAATGCCGTCATCAGTTATCTTGAAAAACAAATGATTATTTTCCTGAGACATTTCTATATCGAGTTGTCCTTTTTCTTCTTTTTGCATCAGTCCATGCCAGATCGCATTTTCCGCATACGGCTGAATAATGAGGGGCGGTACTTTTAGAACAGAAATATCTAAATCCCCTGGAATAGAAATCTTATATGCAAAATGATAATTAAATCGCAGCGCTTCCATTTCAAGATATAGTTGCAGCGACTCTAACTCACTTTCGAGTGTGATCAATGAAGCCTGTGAATTCTGTAATATCATTCTCACCAGTCTTGAAAATTTTGTTAGATATTCAGAAGCCTGCGCCTTATTATTTTGAAGAATAAAACGGTTAATCGAATTGAGTGAATTAAAAATAAAATGAGGATTCATTTGTGCACGCAGAGCCTGCATTTCCAGGTCCGTCGCCTGTTGTTTCAGCTCGGCGGTCTTTTGACGCATTTCAGCCAACTGCGTTTCTTTTTCAGATCGTTCCAGTTTCAGCGTGAATCTCCGTCTCGTACGGTAACGAATGATTCCATATAGCACGGACAGGATACAAATTGCGGCCACGATCCTGAACCACCAGGTATTCCAGAAGGCTGGACTGATATTGATGTATAATATTTTTTCTGGTCCATTAAATTCATTGGCGGCATTCGATGATTGCAGGGTTAGCCTGTAATGACCCGGCGGCAGCCCTTCATACCGGATGGTGTAATCGGCGGGCGCATATTGCCATGCGACATCTTTCCCGTCTTTTTCCAGCTTGTACCGGATATGTCCTCTCCCTTTTGAATAATAATCGATGATACCGGTTTCGAGGTCAATGTTGTTTTCAAAATATTTCAGGGACAAGTGCTCCACATAATTGATGCCTTCAGCGAGTGGACGGGTCTTCTGATTTATTTTAAGTGATGCGACATAAACGGATGAGGTGGCAAAAACATATCTATCGGGGCTTATTCTGTCCAGGCCCACTTCGCTAGACGGAAAATATATATCCCCCCCGTCATCTTTGACGCCATGGCACTCCTCAAAATTCCTGGGGAGTATGCCATCCTTTTCGGAAAGCGTGGTAATTGTTCCCGTCTTAGTATTGAGTTGAAAAACCGAGCGGTCTGTCACAAACCATATACCACCTCTGTTGTCCGGGACAAGTTCATGAATTTGCAGACCCGGCATGCCATCATCCTCCGTATACCTTCGAATTACCCTCAAGTTTTTGTCATAATGTGCCAATTGCGTTTCCACAATCGCCCAGTAAGTCTGGTCATTTTTATTGTAATAAATCCTGCTCCAATCGATGCTGTCGAGAGGCGTTGGAGTTACAATCCAGTTGCCGTTCTTCTGAGCATAGGTCGCATTGGTGGCGGCAGGCTGTCTTCGAACAAAAAGTAAACCATCATCATTCGTGTAAACGTCGGGCGCACCCGCCAACGTAACGGTCATTTCGGGCATGGAAATGATTTTCCGTGCAACAGCATCATTGCTGTTCACCATCAGGATCTCCTGGTGATCCGCGATGGAAACGACGAGGATCAGGTCGCCCTTATAAACAGCCGGTCCGTAATTTTGGGGATGATGCGCCAAAACCAGCGGCAGGGGCGACCTTTTGCCGTTGCTGTCTTCATATAATACGGGCGTGCACTTTCGCGAGGCGATATCCATCTCGAAGAATAAATGATCGTCCATATGATAGAGCCATGCTTTTCCTTTTGTCGTATCAGCGCAAATGGGGACTAAGGCGCTTCCCCCTCTTGCTTCTGTGATACCCTGCAGGTCTTTTACCCGGATGAGGTTAAAAAGGTCACTGCGTGGATTGAATGCATAAATTCCAAGGGGGCAGCCCATCCACAATGTTCCCTTGCCTGCACGTATACAATTAAAAATAGTGTTGCAGCCCAAACCATGCGGCTCGCCAGGATTGGCGACATAGCGCTTAACGGCGGGTGAAAAAGGAATGATCTGGTAAATCCCATTTGTTCCAAAGGACCCCGTCCACACCATGCCTTCCCTGTCGCAGTAGAGGAACACGTTGGCGTCGGCCACTTTTTGCGCCTGGACAGAATCGTTTGGGAAAGGCATACCAACCGAATTGCTGGCAGGATCGTAAATCAGGATCCCTTTGGTAGTACCCATCCATACTCTCCCGTCCCGGTCAATGTCAATACCCGCCCATTGCCAAAAATCTTTCTCGTTTTCATATGGGTTCAATGCGTCTATATGGTGAAACTTCTTGTCGCCCAGTGTGAATTCCATTAATCCATCGGGGCTTCCGATCCATATTGAATTTCGTTTGCGGTCATAACGCATGCCTTCCGAAAAATGAGAATGGTTGGGAATTTTGCAGAGCCAGTCAAAACTCTGTCTCTTCCCATCAGCAAGGGATACCTGCAGCAGGCCCCCGCCGGTGCCGCGATATCCTTTCACCAGCCAAAGACTATTTGACGCGGAATCAAAAATCGCATATTGAGCGGACACTCCATATCCCACTGTGTCCCCCAGGGCGAACTTGGCTAATGTTCTTTTTGCAAGAGAACGAATGTTATACGCTGTCCACTGGCGTTCCGGAAAATCCCAGCAAAAAACCTCATCCCGGGTTGCCCAAAAGGGAATGGTGTAATCCTCACCGGATGCTATCGTTCGAAAGCTATCGGCTCTTATATCAAACCATGAAAGACCCCGATCCGTTCCGATCCAGATATTGTGCAGGCTGTCTTCGGTAAGTCCATTTACACCATTGCCAGCGATGGTTCCATTCTTTCCATTTTTTTCGGCAAAATATCTTTTGAAATTATTCCCGTCAAAGCGGTTCAACCCGAATGAAGTGGCAATCCACAAAAATCCATTGGCATCTTTTATCATGTCATATACATCGCCCTTCGATAAACCCTCATTGAGTCCCCAATTCACAGCCCGGTATTTGTCTCCGGCATTTTCATTTTCTTTGTTTTGTGCGAAAGAAAAAAGAAATGAAAAGTAAAAAATTATTAAGAGTATTATTTTATTTGTGATCATGGTGTTTTTAATCTCATTCTTTAATACCCTGGATTCTGATGCAAATGTTGAACACCTTTTGCATCAACGCTCAGGTCAATTTCATGCTGCGGAATCGGAAAGTATTCATTTTTGCCTTTTATAAATACGGCGCCATCTAAATAGCTTCTTAATTTTTGTTCATTTAGCAGGTAAGCATTTATCTCCGTGTCAGCAATCTCCCACCTAACCAAATCAAAAAACCGGTGACCTTCCATAGCGAGTTCCAGCACTCTTTCATATTGCACGGCTTTAAGGGCGCTCACCCGATCAGCCCATGAAGTAGTATATAATCCTATTTTATAATTGGGAATCGAATAGGGATTCCACACTTTGGTACCATCGGCATTAATATTAATTAACACCCAGGTTTGATTTAAATCTTTTCTTACAACCCAGTCGTACTGCTGCATAACAAAAGTCGCGTCATTGATCGCATCAAATTCTGCCTGGCTGTTTGTTACTTTTTTCGCATAAGGAATATTATCATCATTTTTTACCCAGCCGGAAGAATCAGCAGCCCTGGCTCTTATAATATTTACGTAGTCACGTGCTTTATTCAGATCACCAATTCTCACTTCCGCTTCCGCAGCCCATAGTATTATATCGGCGAAACGAATAAGATCAACATTGTTAGCAGTTGCGCCGGTTGACCAAAAAGAGGCATCAGTAAATTGTGCCTGTTGCTGGCGATAATATATGTTTTTCTTTGGCAGATAGGGCCCGCCCCAACTCTGTTGCCGTATCCATCCGTTCCCCGGGTTGGGACCCCAATCCAGATAGGGAACACCTCTTCGCCCCACAGTCCAGTCAAGTCGAGGGTCAAGCGTTCCACTATAAGGCGTAAATGGATCCTCGGATGCTACACCTTCATCGTTTTTTACATCAATACTATCAATACTATTAAAACTATCGGGGTCAGGTAATCCTGTTACAGCATCTGTTTTAAAATGATTAATGAGATATTGTGAAGGTTGAAAAAAACCGCAACAACCGCCAGGGACAGAAGCATTGATTGTGCTTAGCGGGAAATTTAGGATATCTGCCTGATTGCCATTTCCGCCACCGGAATTATCATTTACAGATGCCTGAATAGCAAAAACAGATTCCGATTGGTTCTTGAACTGGATATTAAAATTATCAGCATAATTTCCCAATGAATATTTTATACCTCCTGCTGTTACACCGTTTGCTATCAGATCCTCCAAAATGGGCTTGGCATCTGAATATCTGTGCTCAAACATGTAAGCCTTGGCCAGAAAGGCTTTTGCAGCATAACTGTTGACTCTGCCAACAGCAGTTCCCTGTACCGGAGGGAGATTGTTCATCGCATATTTAAGATCATTCTCAATAGCGGGCCATATCAGTGTATCATTATCTAAATAATAATTACCGGCATTGTACGTAACATTTTCATCTACAAACGGAACTTTATTCCATAGTTTGATTGCTTCAAAATGATAGAAGGCCCGAAGGAAAAGGGCCTCTGCTCTCACTTCTGTAGTATCAGCAGTAGTCATATCTTTAGCTTGTCTCATTACTCTTAACACTGTATTTGCCCGTGCCACTCCTGCATATATTGCAGACCATTTGGCATCAAAATAATAATTAGTTGGCCCGGCGCTAAAATTTTCAATATTTGTTATCTCAGTCGTGGGGTCGTAGTCATACGATCCTCTATATGCTTCGCTTCCACATATGCTTCCATATATCCAGTTAGAAGACGAAGTACCATAGGCGCCCACACTCCCCTGATCGTCTTCAGCAGCACCATCCAAAAGTGAGTATGCCCCGATCAATAATTTTTCAACGCCGGATTTATTCGTAACATCTGATTCATTAAGGAGACCGAATGGCGGCTGGTTTAATTTTTTTTTATTGCACGACCATAAACTAACTATCAGAATAATGATGCTTAAAAGAATTTTTTTGCTGTGCATTTTAAAAATTTATAGGTTCAGATTAATGCCAATAAGGTATTGTTTCTCGTTATTGGGATAATTGCCATAATCAATTCCAAAAGATGAATAGGCTGTAGCCCCGGGAGGCAACACGGGTAGTTCAGGATCAAGACCATTATAGTTAGTTATTGTAAAGAGGTTAACAACCTGTACATATACCCTCAACCGCTCTATTTTAATTTTCTGTACCCAGCCTTTTGTAAAAGTATAGCCAAGCATCAGCGATTTATTTTTTACATAAGTACCTTTTTCCAGTCCATAAGAATTGACAACTTCAGAGTTACTGAAGTTTAGATTATTTTCTACAATGGGCGCTTTGGCATTTTGATGATCCGGCGTCCATGAATTATAAAGGGCTGTTTTACTTTTTATAGAAGGCTGTGACGCAAAAATATCGGTAATGTCAGCAAGAGAATTTAGCACATCATTGCCAAAAGATCCATAGATGAATGTGGAAAAATCGAAGTTTTTATAGTTGATGGCTCCATTAAAACCCAGCGTGAATTTAGGATTTGGGTTCCCGAAATGAATTTCATCAGCTTCATTTATTACGCCGTCTCCGTTGGCATCAAGGTATTTGAATCTACCGGGAGATGCCGCTTCCTGTTGAGGGGATTTAACTATATCTTCAGCATCGCGGAAGAAACCGATTATTTTATAGCCATAAAAAGAACCGATAGGATACCCTACTGCATTTCTTACCAGACCCCCGGTATTTTGAAAAACATCATCAAGAAAAGGAAGACCATTTAGCTTTGCAATCCTGTTACGATAACTCGTAAAGGTAAGAGTCCCGTCCCAGCTCCAGTTTTTCGAAAATTTACCTTTGGAACTCACCAAAATATCCAAACCAGTATTTCTCAGATCACCTACATTCACATTAGGGGCTATAGCATCAACTCCAAGATAAGCAGGTAAAGCAATAGGTAACAACAAACCACTTGAATTCCTGTTGTATATATCCGCGGTAATCCCAAGTTTTCCATTCCACAAAACCGCGTCAATACCTATGTTGGTTACAATATCCTGCTGCCAACCTGTACTGGCATTGCCAATTCTTACTAACCTCAAACCTTGTTGAATGGAACCAGTACTGATACCATTAATATCATAATAAGCACTGCCGGGTCCGCCACCATAAAGAGTAAATTGATTACTCGGATCGGTGTTCCCGTCAAAACCCGTTTTTCCCCAACTTCCTCTTAGTTTAAGATCGGCAAGCAATTTTGATCCTTTCAAAAAATTTTCTTCAGTTATTCTCCATCCGGCGCTAAGGGAGGGAAACCAACCGAACCTGTTTTCAGGGGCAAACAAAGATGAACCGTCTCTACGCAGTGTGGCAGTCAAAAAATATTTTTCTCTATAGTTGTATTCAGCATGCCCCATAAAAGAATATAAATAGGACCCGCTGGCAACACTATAATTAGTTTGACCCGTGGGATTACCTGCTGTGAGCGTAAAATATCTCGGATCATTTATATAGGAATTAATCCGGGTGCCACCTACTTCCCGGTTATAATTGCTCCTTTGCTCTGTTACTGCAAGAATTTTTATATGATTGTCTTTCAAAAACGATGTAGAAAAATTAAGCGTATTGGTCCAGGTGCCCGATTTGAAATAACCGGAATTTTCAGAAAAAGAGCTATTATACAAAGATGTGGATGGCACATAAGCTGCAAAAGAGTAGTTATACCCATAATGATAATCTAATGTGCCTCCGAAACTGGTTCTGAAACTGAATTTTTTTAAGAAATCAATTTCAGCGTAAGCATTTCCAAAAGCTTCCCAGTTATTTTGATTATCATTCTTTAACAATGACGCTTGTTGAACGGGATTCTGAGATGTCAAACCAAATACCCCTGAGAATATATTTCCTTTTATATCATAGATCGGCAAAGAAGGATCGGCGGTAAGAGTTAAAAAACCCTGACCGTTGTTCCATAGCTTTGGGTTCTGGTTATAGTTGAGTTGTAAATTCTCACCAATACGAATGGTATTCAAAACTGAAAATTCATTATTAATTCTTAGGGTATATCTTTTTAGATAATCATTTAAAAAAGTACCCTGCTGATCGAGGTATCCAAATGAAAATAAATACTGGTTATTGTTATTTCCGCCCGATACTGTAATCGTATGATTTTGGCTGATTGCCGGTTTGAACAGAGCATGGAACCAATCGGTACCGGTTTTATTAAACCGGGCTATGGGATTAAAATTATTGAGAGTTGGGTCATTATTATATGAAGCCGGGTCTGTTCCCGGGTCACCATTGTGCGCTCCATAAGGAAATATATAATCAGGCAATACAGGAGTAGGTCCGTTACCATAAAGTGGATCCGAAGGATATCCATTACCGGCAGTATCGTGTGAATTTTTTAAAGCAATCCATACCAGGTTAGCCTGCTCCTGGGGGGGTAACAAATCAAGTCCTTTTTTTAATGGCTCCTGCAGACCAACATAAAAATTATAATCAATCTTCGTTTTACCGTTTTTGCCTTTTTTAGTGGTGATGACAATTACACCATTGGCACCCCGTACACCATAGATAGAATAAGTGCCCGCATCTTTCAGCACTTGTAAAGATTCGATATCATAAGGATTAATATTGTCGATATTCTGCATCTCCAGACCGTCAACAATGTACAGAGGAGTAACATCTCCAAAATTACCGATGCCATGCAAACGCACATTCGCTGCTGCACCGGGCTCACCTGATGACATAACGGTTAAACCTGCAACCCTCCCTTGCAACATTTGTTCTACTTGTCCTGCAGGAATTGCAGTAAGCTCTGTTGGGTTTACTACCGCAACAGATCCCGAAATTTCCTTTATTTTTTGCGAAGTATACCCTGTTACAACAACCTGGTCAAGATCATTAATTGATGGAGCTAAAAATATTTTCAGATCAGTGTCAGTTCCGACTTTAACAAGTTTGGGGTAGTAACCAACAAATGAGATCATGAGAACATCACCTGGCTTTGCAATAATTGAAAAAGAGCCATCTGCATTTGTGGACGTTCCAATATTCGATCCCTTTATAGTAATGGTGGCTCCAAGAAGAGGAGAACCACTAGCACTGTTTACAATACCGGTTATCTTTTGCTGTGCTGAAAGAACTATTACCAAACACACACACAACAATAAGAGAAAGACTGGTTTTATTCGAATGCGCAGACTTTCAAAAGAAAAGAATTCCTTTTTAGTTAGTGTTGGTTTGTGAGAACAACTATACATACTGAGAAGTTGCTTC
>JBIOGV010000128.1:0-10207 GCA_044448365.1 Chitinophagales bacterium | reverse complement strand
CTGAATGATCACAACGAAAGGGTCATTATGATACCACCGCTGGCTTTGCAGATACTGGTAGAAAACGCAATCAAACATAACGAGTTCAATCATGAAAATCCTTTGGGGATAAAAATTGTAATAAACAATCAATACCTGAAAGTGAGTAATAATATGAAGCCGAAACTTTACAAGGTAAGTTCAACCGGTATTGGTTTAAAAAACCTCAGTTCGCGTTACAAATTACTTTGCAATAAAGATATCATAATTGAAAATACAGATAAAGAGTTCATAGTAAAATTGCCATTGATAAAACAACAAGAACCTTAAACTATTGAGCCATGTTAAACACAATTATCATTGAGGACGAGAAATCTGCAAGGCAGAATCTCATTAACGCGTTGACAACTGTTGATGCTGATATCAATATCGTAGCTCAACTTTCCAGCGTAAAAGAAAGCATTGACTATTTTTCAAATGCTCAGAAATCCGATCTCATTTTTTGTGACGTGCAACTGGAAGACGGATTATCGTTTGAGATCTTTACTAAAACAGAGATCAGGACGCCTGTAATTTTCATTACCGGCTATGATCAATTTGTAATGAATGCTTTTGAATACAATGGAATTGATTATTTGCTGAAACCTGTTTGTGATGAAGAATTAAAAAAAGCAATTATCAAATACCGGAGACTCGAAAAGCATTTCAGCAATCAGCCTTCCCTGAACAACCTGGTGCAGTATGTTAACCGGAAAAGAACAAGACTGATCGTAAAAAAGGGATTGGAAAATATTTCACTCCGGCTTGAAGATATAGTACTTTTTTATACGGAAAACAAAATGGTGTACGTGGTTGACAGATACAGTAAAAAATATATAGTAGACAGAAACCTTGGTGAACTGGAAGAGGAACTTGATACTGCCATTTTCTTTCGTGCAAACCGTCAATACCTCATTAATATAAACTACATCAAAGGATTCAAATCATATGAAAAGGTAAAATTGCAGCTTGACCTGGTTAACCCGGAATTAAATTATAGTATCATTATCAGCCAGGAAACAGCCCCGGCTTTTCGTAAATGGATGCATGAAGCATGAGAGTTCCAAAAGCCTGTCTGCCGGCCAGGCAGGTTCCATAGGTTTCAAAAGCTTAAAGTGTAGTCTGACTTTTGAACTTTGAAACTATATTGACTTGACAACATTTGCAATTACGGAAGCTTTACCGAGAGTATAGTAGTGCAGTACCGGGACACCAAATTTTTTTAGTTCTATCGATTGTTGTATCAGCCATTCTGTTCCTATTGCAGTGACCTCTTCATCTGTTTTACATTTGATGATTTCATTAGCCAGTTCGCTCGGTATGTCTACATAGAATGTTCGCGGGATAACCATGAGTTGTTTTTTTGTGGTTACCGGTTTAAGCCCGGGAATAATGGGAATGGTAATTCCAAGATCCCTGCATCGTTTTACAAAATCAAAATATTTCCGGTTGTCAAAAAACATTTGTGTGATAATGTATTCGGCACCTGCATCTACTTTTGCTTTTAGATAACTCAGGTCTGTTTCCATGTTCGGAGCCTCAAAATGTTTTTCCGGGTAGCCGGCTACACCAATACAGAATTTTGTTTTTAATGCACCTTTCAGATCTTCTTCGAGGTAAATGCCATTATTCATATTGGCAACCTGCTTCATCAGATCAATGGCATACCGGTGCCCGTCCGGTTCCGGCTCAAAAAAGGTTTCATTTCTTGGAGCATCACCTCTAAGAACAAGAACATTGTCTACGCCCAGGAAATTCAGGTCGATCAATGCATCCTCTGTTTCATTTTTACTAAATCCCCCGCAAATCAGGTGTGGTACAGCATCTACCTTATAGTGATTCATGATAGCAGCACAGATAGCTACCGTTCCGGGCCTCTTTTTTACATCGATCTTCTCAAACCGCCCGTCGGTTTTCCTCTTAAACATTGTTTCGCTGCGATGATAAGTAACATTGATGAATGAAGGTTTAAACTCCATTAACGGATCAAGATGGTCATAAATAGCGCTGATACCTTTTCCCTTTAGGGGTGGAAGAATTTCAAAAGAAATGAGTATGTCCTTTGCCTCTTTGATATGTTCTGTGACGGTCATTATTTAATAAATATCGTGCAAACATAAGAAGGCAGCGGGCAATTACAAAGCCGAAAGCTACCAGAAGTTCCAAATCAATAGTCAGTGGTCAATAGTCAGTGGTCAGTAGTCAATGGTCAGTGCCGAATAACTAATCACAAATGACTATTGACCATTGACACTTATTGGCCTTTTTAAATTTGTAAATTGCATCAATGGTCAGCAAGTTTCGAATCCTTATCAGTAAGTTTTTTACAATAACAAATTTTGTTCTTGCCGTTATTTTTTTGCTGGCTTGTCTAGCGCCTTATCTTGATCCTGTAAAGTGGTGGTTCATTTCCTGGCTCGGATTTATCTTTCCGCTTTTATTTTTCCTTCTTGTGATTTCAATTTTTTTCTGGTTATTTCTGAAGCCCAAATACGCATTCCTGTTGTTAATCGTGTTACTGATCGGGTGGAAAAGCATCAGTGTTTTTTTTAGTTTTCACCTTCCACATGAATTTAAAGCCGAAAAAGCACCCGGGGCATTGAGAATTATCACCTGGAATGTGGCCCGTTTTATGGAAATAAAAAAGAATAATGATGCCGGCAGCCAGACGCGTTTAAAAATGATGGAACAGCTAAGACAGCAAAATGCTGATATCATTTGTATGCAGGAATTTTACACTGCGGAAAGAGAAGATTATTATGATAACATCAGCTATATCCAAAAAAATTTAGGCTACCCTTATTATTATTTCAACTTCCGGGAGGATGGCGATAAGCAATATTTCAGCTCTGTAATTTTTTCAAGACTGCCAATCATTGACAGTGGTATTCTTATTTATCCCAGGCCAAGTTCACCGGAGGCTTTGCTGCATATTGATGTAAGGCTCAACAATGACACAATAAGAATTTTTACGAGCCATTTACAATCCGTACAATTCAAGAAAAGAGATTATGAAAGAATTGATGAGATCAAGAATTATGATGAGGGGATCGTTTCCAATTCAAGGACTATTTTTTCAAAACTCAGGAGAGGATTTGAGAACCGCAGCATCCAGGCAAACAGCATCCGGGAACAGATCAGCCAAGGCCCGCACCCGGTTGTATTGTGCGGAGATTTTAATGATATACCCAATTCCTATACTTATTTTACTGTTCACAAAAATATGCAGGATGCTTTCCTGTTAAAAGGCAACGGCATTGGCCGTACTTTTAATTCTATTTCCCGCACGCTGCGTATCGACTATATATTGACCTCAAAGGAATTTTCCGTCCTGCAATTCAAAAGATTTGTAAAAAACCTTTCGGATCATTATATGCTGATAGCCGATTTAGAATTGACTGCCCATCAACAGTAAGGTTTTACTATTTTTGAACCCGGCTGCATCGCTTCGTTTTAGCTTCTGTTGCGTCGCACTCTTCAACTGCAACCATTCTGCTGAGCAAAGTTCAGAACGTACAAGTGAGTGACACAACAGGTGATGATTAGGATTACCAAAGCCGGCCAAAAAAAATATGAGTGAGCTAAAAGTCTATAATTCATTAACAAGACAAAAAGAAGTTTTTAAATCTATCATACCGGGACATGTAGGAATGTATGTATGCGGACCAACAGTAAGTGGTGAAAGTCACCTCGGTCATGCACGTCCTTATATAACTTTTGATTTTATTTATCGTTATTTAATGCACCTGGGGTATAAAGTCCGGTATGTTCGCAACATCACGGATGCAGGACATTTTGAAGAAGAAGGCAGGGAAGCTGAAGATAAAATTTCAAAAAAAGCGGTGCTTGAAAAACTGGAACCCATGGAACTGGTGCAGAAATATACGAACCTGTATCATTGGGCTATGGATCAATTTAATTGTTTGCCGCCATCAATCGAGCCGACTGCAACGGGTCATATTGTGGAGCAGATAAACATGATCGAAAAAATTATTGCTGATGGGTTTGGCTATGTTGTGAATGGTTCGGTATATTTTGATGTGGAAAAATATGCAGCCGGGCATGATTATGGAAAACTAAGCGGAAGAGTGATTGATGACCTCCTGGAAACAACAAGAGAACTGGAGGGACAGGAAGAAAAAAGAAACAAAGCGGACTTTGCCTTGTGGAAGAATGCCGCCCCGGAACATATCATGCGCTGGAAAAGTCCGTGGGGAGTGGGTTTCCCCGGATGGCATATTGAATGCTCAGCTATGAGCACAAAATACCTGGGAGAACAATTTGACATACATGGGGGAGGAATGGATCTTTTATTTCCGCATCATGAAAGTGAAATAGCACAGAGCACTGTTTGCAATCACATAGCTCCTGTTCGATACTGGGTACACAATAATATGATCACCATTAACGGCAGGAAGATGGGTAAGAGTTATAATAATGTGATCAAACTGACTGAATTGTTTAGCGGTAATCACCCAATGCTTGAAAAAGCTTATCATCCCATGGCGATCCGCTTTTTTATTTTACAGACTCATTACCGAAGCACACTTGATTTCAGCAATGAAGCTTTGCAGGCAGCAGAGAAAGGATTGAAGCGGCTTTGGGAAGCGTATGAGAATCTTGAAAAGCTGAAAGCGGCAAGCGACAAGCAGCAAGGTGATGACAACGAGCTGGAGGTTAAATGCCTGAAGCTTATAACAGAATTTGATGAATTCATGAACGACGATTTCAGTACAGCAAAGGTGCTGGCGAATATGTTTGAATTGGTTCCTGTTATCAATTCAATGAAGGATAAAACAATCCCGGTTTCTGCTTTATCGAAAAACACCTTTGAACTTCTGCAAAAGCAAATGAAAATTTTTATCGAAGATATTTTTGCATTAAAAAGCATTTCTGAAGCAGATAATGAAAAACTGAAGGGAGTGATGCAATTGCTGATCGATATTCGTAAAGAGGCAAGAAACAAAAAGGATTTCGCAACAAGTGACAGGATCCGGAACCAGCTTCAGCAACTGGGAATTTTATTAAAAGATGAAAAGGATGGAAGTATGAGCTGGGGTATTGAATAGGGCCTCATCCCGATCTTCTCCAAAGAAGAAGGCCACCAACGCATCCCAGTATCTATATTCGCGTATTCAGAATTGTTAACTCCTTCCCTTTGGGAAGGCGGATGGTGTGATGTTTGATTTAAGTGAATTTGGGATGGGCCGCTCTTATGATTTCTCTTTTTCCGGGTGGCCCCGGAAGTTTTTCAACGATAAAACCCGCTGCCTGCATGGCTCTTCGTACGTCACCTTTACTGCTGTAAGTAACAAGGATGCCGCCCGGTTCAAGAATAGAAAACATTTTTTCAAATATTTTTTCTGTCCATAATTCAGGTTGAACTATAGGATCAAACGCGTCAAAGTATATAAGTTGAAAAAGTTCAACCGTTTCAAAGTTCACAAGGTTAATTTTTGATTTTTTAAAAGTGAAATTTTCCGTTATCACTATTTCTTTTTCCCAATCGCAATCATGTAATTTTTCAAATATTGTTTGAACATCCCTGCGTTGCAGTTGTTCACAATAATTTAAAGATTTGAACTGCTCATCGCTTAAAGGAGATAATTCTATGGTTTCATAATAAATAGTCCGGCCCGGTTTTTCTGCTTCTATGAATGTTAGCAAAGCATTCAACCCGGTGCCGAAACCCATTTCAAAAATGCTGAGGCGCCTGGCCGCTTGCAGCGGCCTGACGCTTTTTAACCCGGCTTCGATAAAAACATGCTTCGATTCCCGGATAGCTCCATGTATGGAATGATACGTAACATTCATTTCGGGAATTGAGATACTATGGGAACCGTCTCCGGTAATAATTATCTTTTTGTCCACTTGTCAAATTTCGATCTAAAATGAATTTTTAATTCTTAATTTCCTGCCTGCCGGCAGGTTAATTTTTAATTACAGTATGAAATATATTCCACATCTCAGCAAAGACGAAAAGCTAAAAAGGTTAATTGAACAGCACGGAACCATGAAACTTAAAAAACAAAAAAATCTTTATTTATATCTCTGCTATTCCATCATGAGCCAGCAACTTTCAACTAAAGTGGCAAGGGTTATCAGGCAAAGGTTCATTGATTTATACGGAACTGAGCCTACGCCACAACAGATCGCAGATACTCCTTTTGAAAAACTGAGAGGCATCGGCATGAGTAATGCCAAAGCGAATTATGTGCAGAATGTTGCCCGGTTTGAGATCGGGAATGGGATGAGCTATCAAAAGCTTTCGAAAATGAGCAATGAAGAAGTGATCGACTATTTAACACAGATAAAAGGTGTTGGCCGTTGGACAACGGAAATGTTGCTGATGTTCGCTCTATGCCGTGAAGATATTTTTGCACTTGACGATCTTGGATTGCAGCAGGCGGTTATAAAACTATACGATCTGAAACACCGTAAGAAAAAAATCATGCTTGGTAAAATTTCAAAAATATCTGAACAGTGGAGTCCTTATCGTACCTACGCCTGCCTGTACCTATGGAGATGGAAGGACAATCCGCCGGTGTTGGATGGGAAAAAGCAGAAGTAAAATTTATGACGGCGACTTCTCCGGAGAAACGGCTGGTAAAAATTAGTTATCCTTTTCCAACAAATCTTGTTTGTAAATAAGATTCTGCAATTATTATCAATATAACAAATAGTGTGAAGGCCCAAAATGTCTTTGACAAATATTTCGGTTTCTTTTCAAATAAATATTTTAGCTGAAATATAATAAGCCCGAAAGCGATTAATGCAACTGCAAAATTGTAAATATAAAATTGAGGTCTTGTTAATTTGTAATAATAATACCAGTCACCATTTAACCCAGACCTTTCTGTTAGTGTTGCATACCCAATCCATCCATAATCAATAATTATCAACATGCATAGCGGAATGATGATGATTGGAAGAAGCTTATGATATAGTCTTAATTGACTGATCATCAAAACGAATTTGTTTTTCGTTAGACATGTATTTTACAAAACAATCTTCTCCAACCTATTCAGGTAATCATCATCAATCCAGGCACCCAGGCCGGGTGTTTCAGTTAGTTTCACTACTCCATTTTTATGATATGTGATCCCGCCATTAACCGGATCTTCAGTAAACATCAGTGGTGTATCAAAATCACAATACAAAATATTGTCACTGCATAATGCAAGATGTGCAAAAGCAGTCATACCTAATCTTGATTCCATAAATGCTCCCACTTGCATTTTCATTTCTGCTTTTTCTGCAAGAGAAATAATTTTCAACGCATCATAAATGCCACCCGATTTACCCAATTTTATATTCAGCATATCACAGGCTTTCAGACCGATCAATCTTTTTGCATCATGGTGCGTACAACAGCTTTCGTCCGCCATGATCGGTATCGGGCTTTTCTTTCTCACTTTTTTTAATCGCATAAAATCCCAGCGTGGAATGGGTTCTTCACAAAATTGAATATTATATCGCTCTAATTCTTTTAATATAGCAATGGCTGTTTTTACATCCCAGCCCTGGTTAGCATCGATTCGCAAAGGAATTTCTTTACCAATGGCTTTTCGAATGGCAAAAACTCTTTCATAATCCATTTCCTTTGATCCACCTAATTTCACTTTAATGACGGGGAACCCCTGTTGCTTGTATTTCATGGCATCTTCAGCCATTTTCGTTGCGGGACCCATGCTGATGGTATAATCAGTAACAAGTTGTTTATTATTTTTTCCTCCCAGGAATTTATATAACGGAAGACCTGCATCCTGCGAAGCAATATCATAAAGGGCCATATCAAAAGCACTTTTAATACTATGATTGCCATAAATTGTTTTATCCATTGCTTCAATACAATCTTTTATATTCAGTGCATTTTGATCTTTCAATACTTTAGCTAAATACTGCCCAACAATAAAGCAGGTATCCAGGCTTTCACCATTGATGCTCATGTATGGACTGCACTCGCCAAAACCAGCCCTGTCATTTTCTGTTTTTATGACAACAATGATGCTCTCTGCGTTATGCTGAGCTCCCAATGAAATAACAAATGGTTCTTTCAGGGGAATGATCAACTTATAAATGCCAATGCTTTTGATCAGTAATTTTTTTTTCGCCATGTATAGTTTGTTTACTTAAAAAAGTATCCTTAATCCTGCAGTCACCATCCCGGTAAGTGGTGCGTGATTATTTACAAAAAGATATTTGCTGGGATATTCGGTTGTGGGGATCCAGGTTTTTCCTTCTGCATAGAAATAGATTTCTCCTGCCAGGGGAATTTCCCAGCCTAAACCCAAATCAATTGTCAGTCTTTTAAAATGACCCGCTCCATCCACAGGTTGTTGTGGAGCGTTGTACAGTGAAGTATCCACAGCCATTGAATAAATATTGGTAGCCTTTCCGAATATTAATCCAAAACCTGCCAGTCCATAAAGGCTCCAGTTTGTTTCAGCGTCATTGGTACTAACCAAATAATATTTCCACCCAAGTGAAATTTGTATGAGGCGAAGCTGGGCTTTATTTGTAAAAAAAATTTCCCCGGGGATGGTTGAAGATGACTTTGCAATAGCTGACAAAGGGTTTTTAAAATTTCCATTTGAATAATACGAAACAGAAACATAAGCGCCTTCATTCCGGGTAAACTGCCAGTTGCAAACAACATCTTGTCCAAAAGCCCAAAAGCGCTGTTCTTTTTTAAAGCTTCTTTGCAGCGAAACGCCTGTGGCAAAACTGATCCGCGTTTGTGAAAAAATGAACTGGGGAAAAAAAGAAATAATGAGCAGCAGTATGGTTTTGTTTTGTTTCAACCGTTTAATAAATACAAGGTTAACTCAATTGATAAAATAAAAAGCCATCCGAAAGCAGATATGATGCGGATGACTTTTTTTGACAGGCACATTATTTCATAATCTTTAGCTCTTTGATCACGTTTTGAGCTCCACCCAGTTTATCAATACACCAAAGCACGTACCGGATGTCAACGCATATGGTTCGATTGAGATCCTTATCAAATGCAATTTTATGACTCAGGGCTTCATAGTTGCCGTCAAAGGCAAGACCAACCAGTTCTCCGTTTGCATTGATCACCGGTGAGCCGGAATTACCACCTGTAATATCATTGGTTGTGATAAAACCAACAACAAGATCTTTCAGATTTTTATCAGCATATTGACCGAAATCTTTTTTTCTCATTAACTCAACCGCTTTTGCAGGAAGATCAAATTCATAATCGCCGGGCACATATTTTTCAAGAACACCTTTGGCAGTAGTTACGTAATTATAGTGTACAGCATCCCTGGGATTGTAGCTTTTTACATTACCAAAACTTACTCTCATGGTAAATGTGGCATCAGGATACATTTTTTTTGCTTTTACAGTATCCATCTGCATAATGCCCTTTAAATAGATTCGCCCCAAATCATTATTCTTTGCCGTGAATTGCCTGTAATAGGGTAAATATTTACCTGTATAGTTCTTAGTGAACGTGCTTGCAAAATCAAAAGCAGGGTCCTGCTGTAGTTTATTTGCATCTGGATGAGCCATAAAATCATTCCATCTTGCATCATCAAATATCATTGTCTTGTTAAAAACATCAGCCGCAAATTTTTTGTAAGTGGTCTCATCTTTCAGATCGCCATACTGATTCCGGAGATTCTCATAAAAACCGACAGGAAGCTGATCCTGCGGAATGTCTTCATAATACATTTTGGTTACTGCAGCGAGTATATTCTGATCTGAAGTTTTGTTTTCATCCGACAGGAAATTTTTTCTGTAGCTATTTGCTTCGTCTGCTGCTTTCTTTACATCTGCTGCACTTGCCTTTGTGCTTACCAGGGCATTTTCCAATTGCAACAACATAGATCCAAACCCGATCAGTGGCGAGCCATAAATTCCTTCATTCATATACACCCGCGTCTTTGAATAAGGCCGCCAGGCATCATAAGCTTTTGCCCATTCTGTAAATATATTTTCATACCCAGGTTTGCCTTTTGCCCAGGTCATAAATTTTTCTTCGGCCATTTTCTTTTGATCATAGATACCATACTTAATGAGCTGCTTGCTTTCACCGTCATAGAATTTCCAGTAGTTGGCAATACTTGCATACTCAGGAGATAGCTGTAATTTAATGGCAGGATCTTTTTTCATTTCTTCAAACATGTATTTCAGTCGCATGTCGCGAAGCTTTACGAGG
>JBIOGV010000127.1:0-10262 GCA_044448365.1 Chitinophagales bacterium | reverse complement strand
GATAAAAAGTGCTTGCCTCCGAAAACCGTTACCTTCAACGTTACTTTAAAATAAACCAGGTGAATTGAAAAACAGGAACGGGCTTTTGATAAAAGCTCGTTTCGCTTTTAAAGAGTGAAATAATGAATCAAATCGTTCGGCTAACCCTTTTTGGTCTGATCTTTATTTTTTTAAGTCTCTCTCTTTTTTCACAGGACTCGGCAATTTATAATTGGAGTGTTTCTTCAAAGAAAACAGGTGAAAGCAGCTACAAATTAAGTTTTTCGACAAATGGGGCGCAGGGATGGCAATTGTATTCCCCGTTTCAAACAGTTTCTGATCTTAAGACAGCAGAAATAAAATTTGATGACTCAGCAATTTATCAGCAAAAGAATTTTGCAGAAAAAGGAATGGCAAAAGATGTTGCCAGCAGTATTTTCAATAATTCAAAAGTGAAAATTTATGAAGGAGTAACAGAATGGCAAAAAGACATTACTATTACCGGTACCGTACCGGCAACACTACAGGGAGTGTTAAGTTATAGCTATGGCCGCAATGATGAGTTTTACACGGGAACGTTTTCCTTCAACGTTTCATTGGAGGGAGGAGTGACTTCGACAACAAGAATAAAGATCCAAACTATTGACATAAATCACCCGGTGAATGATTGCGGCGATGAAGTGACAAAGAATAAAAGCCTGCTGGGCATTTTTATTTTAGGACTCTTGGGTGGGTTTATTGCCCTGCTTACGCCTTGTGTTTTTCCTATGATACCCCTTACGGTTTCATTTTTCACCAAAAAAGGACAAAGCAGGAAAAAAGGAATATTGAATGCTTTCGTGTATGGAGTTTCTATTTTACTGATCTACGTTTTGCTGAGTCTACCGTTTCATATTTTTCACGCTTCTCCCCAGGTTTTGAATAATTTTTCAACGAATGTATGGTTGAATCTTTTCTTCTTTGCCATCTTTATTGTATTTGCCATTTCTTTTTTTGGATATTTTGAAATAACACTGCCGGGCGGTTTAGCCAACAAAGCAAATTCGCGTTCGGGGCTTGATGTTATTGGAATATTTTTTATGGCATTTACACTGGCAATCGTTTCTTTTTCGTGCACCGGCCCCATACTTGGTTCATTACTGGCAGGAACTGCTGCCGAAGGTTCATGGCCATTGACAGCAGGCCTTGCGGGTTTTGGTTTTGCACTGGCTTTACCATTTACGGTATTTGCAATATTTCCCAACTGGCTACAGTCATTGCCAAAATCAGGCGGCTGGCTTAATTCAGTAAAAGTGGTTCTCGGGTTTTTAGAAATTGCGATGGCTATCAAATTTCTTTCCAATGCAGATCTTGTCAAACAATGGGGATTATTGAGACGGGAAACTTTTATGGCTATATGGATCTTTATCAGCATCCTGATTCTTTTATACCTTTTTGGTAAGATTCGCTTTCCTCATGATTTACCGGTAAAGAAGTTTTCAAGATCGAGAATTGCATTTATTTTTTTATTCCTTGCTGCAACAATCTATTTATTACCCGGTGTAACCAATACAAAATTTGCCAACCTGAAGTTGATCAGTGGTTTTCCGCCCCCGATGTGTTACAGTATTTATTCAGATCCCGTCAACTGCAAACGAGGATTTGAACCTTTAAGAGACTATGAAACGGCTTTGGAAAAAGCAAGAAAAGAAAACAAACCGGTTCTGATTGATTTTACCGGGTGGGCTTGTGTTAACTGTCGCAGAATGGAAGAGGCCGTATGGACCAATCCAGTTGTGGACAGCCTGATGCGGAATGAGTTTGTGGTGGTTTCGTTGTACGTAGATGAGAAAAGAAAGTTACCTATACAACAAAGAATGGTTTATAAGGCCACCGACGGAACCGAGAAATCAATTACAACAGTCGGAGATAAATGGTCAAATTTCCAGATTGAAAATTTTAATGCGGCTTCTCAACCTCAATATGCTATAATCAGCACCAATGAAATAGCGCTCACCAAGACCAAAGGCTACACTCCTGATGCAGAGAAATTTGCCGGGTGGCTGGAATGTGGTTTGCATGCCTTTAGAAGTAAATAAATAATTTGCCCGGATGATCGAAATCAGCAAGATGAGACTTATTCTCGTATAAATTTAGCATTATGAAATTACATACAATATTAGGTGCAGGTGGTGCCGTCGGCAACCAGTTATTTCCTCTTTTGCAGGAGAATCATCGGAGAGTGCGACTGGTATCAAGAAATGCACAACCAATAGCACATGTTGAAGCCATTGCAACAGATATAACGAACTATGAGCAAACGATAGATGCTGTGAAAGGTTCTGACACTGTTTATTTACTTGCCGGGCTTAAGTATGATATAGGTGTGTGGAAAAAAAGCTGGCCAAAGATCATGACCAATGTAATTGATGCATGTAAGGCAAGCGGCAGCAAGCTTATTTTCTTCGACAATGTGTATATGTATGGCAAAGTAGATGGAGTGATGACAGAAGAAACACCATTTAATCCCAATAGCAGGAAGGGGGAAATAAGAGCAGCGATCGCAACACAATTATTAAATGAAATGAAAGCCGGTAATATAAAAGCATTGATTGCAAGGTCAGCCGATTTTTATGGGCCTGTTGGTTATACCACCAGTGTTCCGAACATGCTTGTATTCGAAAATTTTAAAAAAGGAAAAAAAGCACAGTGGTTGGTGAACGCGAAGGCATTACATTCGTTTACTTATGTTCCTGATGCTGCCCAGGCATTATGTATTCTTGGCAAAAGGGAAGATGCTTTTGGGCAAACATGGCACATGCCTACCGCAAAGAATCCATTGACAGGAGAAGAATTTATAAAAGAAGCGGCAAGGCAAATGAATTCAAAAGATGATTATTCTGTCATTTCAAAAAGCATGATGCTTATTGCGGGATTATTCAACCGGTCAATCAAAGAATCGGTTGAAATGGCATACCAAAGTCAATTTTCTTATTTATTTGATTCTTCAAAATTCAACAGAGCTTTCAATTTTGAGCCAACATCTTATTATGAAGGGATAAAAGAAACTGCAAAGTGGGCACTGGAACAAAAAGTGTAATTGGAAATGACGAATAAGGTGAGTTGGGGTCTAAAAAAACAAGGCATGCCTTCAATCAATCTAAGTTGAAATTCTTCAACGGATCAATAAGAAAAATCCCGAACGCGGTTTATACCAGGCATTCGGGATTTTTCAATTGGGCGTCATTCTGTATCAGCCAGCCCCAGGCTAACTTCAGGAAAATTCTTTTCAAAACCGGTCTTTCGACAGGCAGGTAAGAACTCCAATTTCGGGTTGGAGATACAGAATGACAAGGGCTTTATAAAGCAATTTGTTTTTGCATCATCATTTTACGCAGATTGATGAGTCCATACCGCATACGGCCCAAAGCAGTGTTTATGCTGCAATTGGTCATGGATGCAATTTCTTTGAAACTCATGTCAGCATAATGGCGAAGGATGATCACTTCTCTCTGATCTTCGGGTAACTGTTCCAGCATTGACCGGACTCGGTCATGACTCTGGCGCTTCATCATTTTGGTTTCGGCGCTGTCATCAGCGAAGCTCAAGACTTCAAAGATGTCTTTGTCGTCGCCATTTTTGATGGTGGGGGTACGTTTTACTTTGCGGAAATAATCTACACAAAGATTGTGGGCAATTCTCATGGCCCAGGGTAAAAATTTACCTTCTTCAGTGTAACGTCCGCAGCGCATGGTGTCAATGATGCGGATAAAAACGTCCTGGAAAATATCTTCAGCAAGATATTTATCCTTAACTAAAAATAAAATGGAAGTGTAAAGTTTATCCTTGTGACGTAATACAAGGACCTCCAGTGCTTCCAGGTTTCCATCAACGAAAAGGTTGATCAGTTCGTGGTCGGTTTTTTTCATTAAAGCTTTCATAAACTCCTACAGGTTGTTTAGGTTTTGGATATTGGTTTACTCTATAAACAGTTGTTGAGAAAAAGTTTGTACTAAAGTTTGAGTAGAAATTGTACGATAGGCGAGGTGAGTTTTTTGGTTATCATAATTTGGATATTGTGCATTAAAAGTAAAATTATTTTTTAAAATACCAAATAATTTATTGTGGTAAAAATGGCCCTATTGACTAAAAAAATGTTAACATAAGGGCTAAATTTTTGATTATATAAGGGTTTACATTTGCAGGTTGAAAATGGAAAGAGTAATAAAAGAGAAAAAACACCCGGAAAACAGAACCGTAAATTCCACAGGAAACATTCTCATAAAGGGTGCAAGAGTTCACAATCTGAAGAATATAACGGTAGAAATTCCACGAAATAAACTCGTGGTAGTAACAGGTGTGTCGGGTTCAGGTAAATCTTCTTTAACAATAGATACATTATATGCAGAGGGGCAACGCCGGTATGCTGAAAGCCTTAGTGCCTATGCCCGCCAGTTTCTTAACAGGATGAATAAACCCGATGTGGATTATATTAAGGGTTTATGCCCGGCTATTGCCATTGAACAGAAAGTAATTGCCAGGACGCCCCGCAGCACAGTTGGAAGTATGACGGAGATATATGATTACCTGAGATTGCTATATGCAAGAATCGGAAAAACTATTTCTCCTGTTTCAGGCAGGGAGGTTAAAAAAGATGATGTAACCGATGTGGTTAAAGCTATTGCTGAATTAAATGAAGGCGACAAGGTGTATATCCTAACCGTATTCAAACAACACAAGAACCGGGATATAAAAGAAGAATTGAATATTCTCGTTCAAAAAGGATTTTCGAGAGTCTATGTTCGTGAATCGTCAGCGGTGAAACGTGAAACAGGAGAAACCCTCAGGATTGAAGATCTTTTGGAGTTACCGGGTAAAGAATTAAAACAAAAACTCACAACTCACGACTCACGACTCACGATTTATATTTTAGTAGACCGTATTGTTGTAAAAAATTTTGATGAAGATGACAGGCACAGACTCGCCGACTCGGTCGGAACTGCTTTTTATGAAGGTGAAGGCAATGTTTACCTGGAAGTGAATGGTGATAAGCTGCTTCAATTTAATAATCGTTTTGAACTCGACGAAATGATATTTGAAGAACCGGTCCCCAATCTTTTCAACTTCAATAATCCTTTTGGTGCTTGTCCTACCTGTGAAGGTTTTTCGCAGGTATTGGGAATTGACACCGATCTCGTGATCCCTGACAAGAGGTTAAGTGTGTATGAAGGTGCCATAGCTCCATGGAAAGGAGAGAAGCTGGGCTGGTGGCGGGATCAATTCGTAAAGGGTTCAAGGAAGATCGATTTCCCGGTTCATAAAGCAATAGCTGATTTGACTGACGAGCAGTATAAGTTGCTTTGGGAAGGAGCCGGGAATGTACATGGCATTAATGATTTTTTTAAGGAAGTGGAACAAAATCTTTACAAGGTTCAGTATCGTGTATTGCTAAGCCGTTACAGGGGCAGAACACAATGCCCGGATTGTAAGGGTTATCGTTTGCGCAATGAGGCTCTTTATGTAAAGATTGACAAAAAGCACATTGGTGAATTAAGTGAAATGCCTGTGAAATATCTGAAGAAATGGTTTGATGAATTGGAAAACGATTTATCTGAGTTTGATCAACAGGTTGCAAAAAGAATTCTTATCGAGATCAATGGAAGAATCAATACATTATTGGATGTAGGCCTTGGTTATTTGACATTGAGCCGTCTTGCGAATTCATTAAGCGGTGGTGAAAGTCAGCGCATACAACTTACAAGAAGCCTGGGAAGCAACCTTACCAATTCATTGTACATCCTGGATGAACCTTCAATCGGTTTGCATTCAAGAGATACGGCAAACCTCATTCGTGTGCTAAAGGAGCTTCGTGATCTTGGGAATACAGTTGTCGTTGTTGAACATGATGAAATGATGATGCGCGAAGCAGATCATATTATTGATATGGGACCGCTGGCTTCACACCTGGGAGGTGAGGTAATTGCTGAAGGCGATTATGATGAAATCATTTCAAATCCACAAAGTCTTACAGGAAAATATCTGAGCGGTGAACTAAAGATCGAATCGCCAAAGAATATTCGAAAATGGAATTGCAGTATTAAAGTAGAAGGCGCGAGACAGCATAATTTAAAAAATATTAATGTTGAATTCCCTTTAAATATTTTATGTGTAGTGAGTGGTGTAAGCGGCAGCGGCAAAACGACTCTTGTGAAACAAATTCTTTATCCCGCCCTTCAAAAAATAAAAGGAGAGTTTGCAGACAAAGTGGGTTTTCATAAAGCGATTACCGGTGATATTGAAAGTATTTCTCAAATTGAAATGGTAGATCAGAATCCAATCGGTAAATCATCAAGAAGCAATCCGGTTACTTATATCAAAGCTTATGATGAGATCCGGGATTTATTTTCGAAACAGCCATTGAGTAAAATGCGTGGTTTTTTGCCAAAACATTTTTCATTTAATGTTGATGGCGGAAGATGTGATACCTGCAAAGGGGAAGGTGAGCAAATTGTTGAAATGCAATTTTTAGCTGATGTGCATCTTACCTGCGAGGTATGTAATGGGAAACGATTTAAGGAAGAAATACTCGAAGTGACTTATAAGGGAAAAAACATTTTCGACGTTTTGGAAATGAGCGTAGACGAAGCCATCCAATTTTTTTATGAGGAGAAAAACCTGGTGAAGGCGATCCAGCCATTGAGTGATGTAGGATTGGGATATATTAAATTGGGTCAGTCGTCCAATACACTTTCGGGAGGAGAAGCTCAACGCGTTAAGCTTGCCTCTTTTCTTGGTAAGAGCAAAGGCAATGGCAGGATACTTTTCATTTTTGACGAACCAACAACAGGCTTACATTTTCACGACATAAAAAAACTACTCAATTCTTTTAATGCACTGATCGAACAGGGACATTCGATCATAGTCATTGAACACAACATGGAAGTCATCCGGAGTGCCGACTGGGTCATTGATCTTGGCCCGGAAGCCGGGGATGGAGGAGGAGATATTGTGTATGCCGGGAAACCAGAAGGATTAATAAAAGTAAAAGAAAGCCGGACAGGAAAATTCCTGGTATTAAAAAATTAGGGCCGTCCTAGACAGGACAGCCCGTTAAATAATCCGTACCCTATGAAAATCATTGTGCAGCTTTGATACGGTCTTCGGCTGCAATTTTTTATATTCTACCGTCCGTTTTAAAATACTTGAATTATATCTGAATACTTTTTATTGAATTCAACACACCATTCCTGGGCAATAAAAAAATCAATAAGGTTCCTTGGAAATTGGTACAGTTTTCAGCAGATAAGTGGAGACCACAAATGTAATAGCGGCATTTGATATCTGCAAGGTTTGTGAAGCTTATTTTAAAATTATTTCGCGTAAGGTCGATTCGTGTTATTTATTTAAACAGAATGTTATTGATTTTAAGTTTTTTTAAAAAAATATTCAAGTTTGGCTGTAAAATTTATTTCATAAAGTTGCATAAATAAAAAATGGTTTTTATTTTTGAAGTCTGCAAAGATTTTTCTCTATCCATAACTCCAATGCTTTTGAATCGTACCTTTTAATGTCCTGATAAATTCATGAATAACTAAGGTTTCTTAAAGAGTTTTACGAGTATTCATTCTCCGGTCCTTGGGATATACCAATTGTATTCAATCCTGTTTAAAAGCTTCACTATCCTTTCAGGTGTTTAGTGATCCGTATCTGCTTTTAAGATATTCAAACAGCATTTTATCAATTAAAACCTAAGAAAATGAGAGTATTTTTACTAGTTAGTTTTTTTTGCTTGTTTTATTCTTTGAATTCGTACGCTCAGGCAAATGGTCTGCTGATTTCGGAAAATTTTCCTTACAGTAACGGGAACCTGACCGGGCAGGGAAATTCACCCGCCTGGGCTTCCAGTGGAAGCGGAGGCGATGTAATTGTTACTGCATTAACAAATAATGCCGGGGCTTTAGTATACCCAGGATATGCAAGTGGTACAAGTTATATTACTACAAGCAACGGGAATACAAGAGATCCTTATAAAGGATTTATAGGATCACAAAGCGTTTCAACCGGAAACGCAACTACATTTTACATGTCTTTTGTTGTAAGGGTTGGGAATAGTTCGAATACAAGCCTGACCTTTTTAGCATCTCCTACTGTTGCATTAAGAACAGGTACAGGGGGCGATATCGGTTATTTTCATATTGCTGATGATGGGGGAGGCACGCCACATTTGAAATTTGGTATAAGTAAGACCGGTGGATTCGCAACGTATGCTTCAGGAAATTATTCTTTTAATACAACGTACCTGATAGTCATCAGGTATGATATTGTAACGGGAGGGACCAGCAATGACAAAATGTATATGTGGGTAGATCCCCTTTTAATCAACGAACCATCGACTGGTACAGCAGCTGCATCGGTAACCAGTGGGTCCGATGGAACTATTTCCGGCAATGTAGACGCATTGCAGCTGATGGAAGATAACTTTTTTGGTATTGACGGTACTACGGCTCAGCTTGATGGTTTTAGAGTAGCTTATGCTACCGGTTATTCAGTTAGCCCTTCCAACTCAAATATGGCATGGGCCGATTTGTCGCCTGTCGGAGCAACGCTGCCCGTTAAATTCGGTAACCTGAAAGCTTCGCAACAATCAAATGGTGTAAGGCTTGATTGGAGCAGCTACAGCGAAGAAAATGTAAGCCATTATGAAATTGAACGCTCTTCAAATGGTGAGTTGTTCCTGAAGATCGGGCAAATGGAAGCAAACGGCAATAGTACGAGTGAGATCGATTACAACTGGCTGGATGTTTCACCACTTAACGGAAATAATTTCTATCGCGTAAAATCGGTGGATATTGATGGTCATCTTACTTACAGTTCAATTATCAAAATTAATACGGGGGCAGGCTCTGAAAGGAATATATCCATTTATCCAAACCCGGTAAAAGGTTTGCAACTAACACTCCAGGTTAATAATTTACAAAAAGGAAACTATTCAGTTCTTATATTCAATCATGCCGGTCAGCAGGTTAGTCAATTTCAAATGAATCTTTCAAATGAAAACATGACTCAAACGCTGCAATTGCCTCCGCATGTAAAAACAGGAACTTATAATCTTGTAATAACTGATGGGTCTTTAAGACTAAATAAAACTTTTATCGTAGAGTAAAACGTATAAAACATAAAATGCAAAGAGGATTCTTTACGGAATCCTCTTTGTATTTACGGTTACAGGAGAAACGAAGGTTATCTTAACCTATCCAGGCTTTTGACCAGTTTTTCATCTTTCCAAATCCCTCTGGCTGCGAGAAATAGAAATATAGGAATAACAAGTGTGAATAGACATGAAAGGGAGATAATACCAGTTTCAAATTTTTGTATTTGTAGAAAATACAGAACAAGTAATACAATAGAAAGTATAATATTTATGGTAGTTAGTGTTAATTGTTTTTTCCTGTTTTTATATAGAAACAAAGCGATAAAGCAGAGTAATATCACAGCGACTGTAAGAATCAGGATAAATATTTGAGATGCTGCATCCAATCTCACATCCGGCTGTATAACATCCTGAATTTTTTTACTTCCGCTGTAAAATGGCAATTTGAAAGTAAGAAAAGCGAAAATAGCGGCAAGAAGCAGCCAAAGGCTTTGAAAGCGTTGAATCATAGTATCGTTTATCCAAAAATAGTCAATAAGGCAATTAGTTACGGGGAAGAATTAAGCCAGCTTTATTTTCTTCTCAACTCAATCCATTTTTTTCTTATGAATATGATTCCGATAACTCCTGCTGCTAACCCAATAACAAATCCTATTGTATTTGCTGTTTCATTGTCCCCGTACTCGGGGCGAAAGCTAAGATAGAAAATTGCGAAAAAGAACAGGAGCGACAAATAAAGGATTTCAACCGAAGCAATTATTATATCCACGAGTTTAAAATCTTTTAATTTTTTGTATAATAAAATCAGGTAACCGGCATTGTAAACTAATAATAACAACAGGCCCTGGCTGGAGTTTCCTTTTGAACTCATATATTGTCCAATTAGCGGGACAACGCAAATAAAAAGGCCATGAGCGTACAAAACCATTTCTGTTGTATTAATATTCTTCCATCTTACAATGATTAATGCAGCAGCAATCACGGTTGCTGGCAAAGAAACTTTTGTAAATGTGTTTACTCCATATGAATCCGACTTCAGATGGTTAAAAATAAAAAAGGCCGACAATACGAGCCACAATGATGCTAAAACTATTCCAGTGATTTTGGAGCTCAGATCAATTTGTATTTTGCCTTGCTCTTTTTTCTCCTGAAT
>JBIOGV010000126.1:0-10281 GCA_044448365.1 Chitinophagales bacterium | reverse complement strand
TTGTAACCAATGGCGTACCCCCGATCCTGTCGTAAATCCGATCATCCGCCAGCCAGATCGGGGTAGAAAATAATTGTTTACTCAAAAAGTCAACAGCCTCTTTCTGTTTTGCTTTTGGTGTGTACTCATAAACATTCCCTGTCTGTTCAACTGTTTTTGGATTGAGATAGACACCTCCCACATTTCTTGCCACATGCCCCATATAACGGCCAAACTGACCAGTCATCTGTCCGTAAATATCAGAAAGGCTTGTATAATCTTTATTATCTTCCTTTGTCCATTCCAGCAACCTGGGCATCATGTATTGAAGATTTTTTATTCCATAACCACTTGCTTTCACAGCATCGTCTCCAAGATCTTCTGTCTGTGAACGGGGATCGTCCTGGTTCGTTTCACCATCCCCCCACCACAGACGCTGATTTTTTAAACTATCAATTATCCATTTATTAAGATATGCCTTCTCATCGTCACCGTCTTTAAATTGATAAAATCGTTTATAGCCCCATTGAATGGCCCATTTATCATAGTCTCCAATTCGTGGAAACAATCCTGCTTCATTAATATGATCTTCGGGTTGTGCTACATAATTAAAACGGGCATAATCCATGATCGAAGGTGTGTGGCCATTTGCCTCAACCCATGCCTTATTCCGCAAATTTTCGACAGGCACTGAAGAAGAAGAACCAAAGTTATGACGCAGCCCCAGCGTATGTCCAACTTCATGCGACGAAACAAACCGGATCAACTGTCCCATCAAGTCATCACTAAATATCATTTTTCTGGCTGCCGTATCACTCGGTGATGCTTGAATCATATACCAGTTCTGCAAAAGTTCCATTACATTATGATACCAGTTGATGTGACTCTCCATGATCTCACCACTGCGTGGATCCGCAACACTCGGCCCACTCGCATTGGCAACATCAGAAGGTTTATATACGATGGCTGAATAACGTGCATCTTCAAGGCTCCAGTCAGGGTCTTCTTTTTTGGATGGCGCTTCTTTTGCAACGATCGCATTTTTGAAACCCGCTTTTTCAAAAGCAACATTCCAATCGTTAACTCCCCGGATTAAATATGGGACCCATTTTTTGGGAGTGGCCGGATCGATATAAAAAACAATTTGTTTTTTCGGCTCTACCAATTCACCACGTTTGTATTTTTCCATATCCTCGTCCTTTGGTTCGAGTCTCCATCGCTTGATCAATTGAACAGACTCCACTCCCTGTGGATTTGCATCAAAGTCAGTATAACCAACAGTAAAATACCCAACTCGTGCATCAAAATATCTTGACTGCATAGCTACTTTTGGTAATAAAACCATTGAACTGTTTAATTCAACCGTTAAATTTCCTCCCGAAGGCAAACCACCACCTCCTCCAAAACCGCCGACACCCGGTGATGCGGGAGTTCGGGAATAAGTTTTTACTGTTGTGATCTCGATATTAATGGGAAATGATCTTATTGTTTCAATATATGATTTATCGGATTGAAGAGAACCGATACGATTGAATGTTTTCAAATTGTTGTTGAAAAATAAAACATCATTGTCTCCATTTGCATAATCGGTAACATCAATTACGCTGCTGTTTAAAATGCCACTGGCTGTTGAATCCTTGCCATAAGTTTTAATATCGAAAGCGGCAGCTATTGGTTGAATATTCGAATTAGCAACTGCCCAAAACATAGGTGAAGTAGAATCCTTTGCGTATTCTGCATAGGAAATGGTACGAAGGAAAATTTTATTGTTGGGTCCTTTTTCAAAACGGACCACATTCTGCCCTATCTGGTCGCCTGCATAACCAAAAAAACCATTCCGCATACCGGCAGCGGCTTTTGAAATGCGGTTTACTACAAGTATTTCGCGGCCCAGCAATGAATCAGGGATTTCAAAATAATACTTGTCCTCTATCTTATGTACTTTAAATAAACCCTCATCTGTTTTTGCCTTGTCTGTGATAACCTCCTTGTAAGGCTTCGGGCCCATAGAATGATTATTTGATTTTGTGGTATCCTGCCGTTGTTGCGCAAACAATATGCAGCCAACAAACATACACACAATGCTCAGTGTGAAATGGTGAAGCGATTTTCTCATAAAACTTGCTGGTTTAAAAGAATCAATGAAGACGGCAATATACTAAACGAATCCTTATTTTCTCTTTGCCTTAAATTCTTTTATAGGAGCGGCAATACGAAATATAAAAGAATCTTATGATCAAATCCTTTGAAATAAAAAACCGTCCTGCTAAAGACGGTTTTTTTAATTGCTTGCTTTCGTTTATTCAGAATTATCTTTTTTCTCTGCTTTTTTCTTTCCTTTAGGGGCAAACATTGCCAGCATTCTTCGCCCTTCCATCTTGGGCATGCTTTCTAAATTTCCAATTTCAGCGAGACGTTCAGCAAATTTTAAAAGCAGTAGTTGCCCCCTGTCCTGAAACTGTATCGCACGCCCTTTGAATTGAACATATGCTTTTACTTTATTGCCATCTTTTAAAAAATTCTCTGCATGTTTGGCCTTAAAATTAAAATCATGTTCATCCGTATTCGGAGTAAACCGTATTTCCTTTACCTCAGAGACTTTGGCATTTGCCTTCATCTCTTTCTCTTTTTTCTTTTTATCGTATAAAAATTTATTATAGTCAATGATCTTGCAAACCGGTGGATCAGCATTTGGAGAAATTTCCACGAGGTCAAGTCCCTGGTCGTGCGCCATCTTAATAGCCTCGTTTGTAGGATAAATGCCAACTTCTACATTATCGCCAACCAACCGCACCTGTGCCGCCCTTATAAAATGATTAATGCGATGTTCTGCTTCTTTGCGTGGAGCAAACCTGCCCCTGTTAAATCCACCTTTGTTAAACCCGCCACCACCGGGCTTTTGAAAACCTCCCGGTTTTGGTTGAAAACTTTTGTTCGGTACTGCCATTTATAGCTTTTAAGTTGTGCTCTGCCCTGAGCAATTTTTTTTAGGTAATATTCCTTTTTGGGCTGAAGGAATTTTCGTTTCAAACTTTTGTTATACTAATAATAACTGTCATTGATCAATTATGCTTCACTCTCCTCTTCGTTCTTTTATCTCGGTCCTGATTTCATGAATAAATTCATCCACAGGTTTTGCTCCCGAATCTCCCTTGCCTTGTCTCCGGACAGATGCTTTCTGTTCATTCATTTCTTTCTCTCCGATCACCAGCATATAGGGTACTTTCATTAATTCCGTATCGCGTATTTTCTTCCCGATCTTTTCGTTTCTGTCATCGATGTCTGCACGAATATCTGCATTTTTCAAGTTATGCAAAATAGTTTTAGCATAGTCTATAAATTTATCACTGATCGGTAAAATCTTTACCTGCAGGGGTGATAACCAGACAGGAAGTTTTCCTGCGTAATGTTCCAGCAAAAACCCAATAAATCGTTCATGTGTTCCCAAAGGCGCACGATGAATGATCAAAGGAGTTTCCGGCTTGTTATCATGATTCGTGAACTCGAGTTTAAATCTTCTTCCCTGGGCAAAATCAACCTGGTTTGTTGCAAGAGTAAATTCTCTTCCGATTGCACTCCATATCTGTACATCGATCTTTGGGCCATAAAAGGCTGCCTCGTCAGGAACTTCCACATAAGGAGTATTGGTCCTTATTAAAACGTCCCTGACCAGTTGCTCGGTTTCTATCCACAGTTCCGGTTCATCCACATATTTCTTTCCAAGCTTATCAGGACTGTGCAATGATAAACGCATAACGTATTTATCAATTCCAAAAATTTTGAAATATTTTAAGTACATATCATTCACTGCCCTGAACTCATCGTAAAATTGTTCCTTGGTGCAATAAATATGAGCATCATTCATGTGCAGGCAACGCACCCGCATCAAGCCAAACAATTCGCCGCTTTGTTCATACCGGTAGCAAGTACCATATTCGGCTAACCGCAAAGGAAGATCTTTATAACTCTTTTGTTCCGCTGCAAATATTTTATGGTGATGCGGACAATTCATCGCCTTTAGATAATATTTAACGCCTTCGAGTTCCATCGGCGGGTACATGCTTTCCTGGTAATACGGTAAATGACCACTGGTTAAGTATAAACTTTCCTTGGCAATATGCGGAGTCACTACACGCTTGTATCCTGCATCTTCTTCCGTTTCTTTGGCAAGTCTTTCCAGTTCTTCAATAATAACGGCACCGTTTGGCATCCATAGAACAAGACCCGGACCAACGTCATCGTCAAATGTAAAAATGCCAAGTTCTTTTCCCAATTTTCTATGATCTCTTCGCTTCGCTTCTTCCACCATGTTCAAATGCTCATCTAATTCTTTTTGCGAAGGAAAACTCACGCCATAAACTCTTGTGAGCATTTTATTTTTTTCATCACCTTTCCAGTAAGCACCTGCAATATTGTTAAGCTTGATCGCCTTGATAAAACCGGTATTCGGTATATGCGGTCCGCGACATAGATCGGTGAAATTCCCCTGGCTGTAAAAAGTGATCTCTCCATCATTCAATCCCTGCAGCAGATCCAATTTATATTCATCCCCTTTATCAGAAAAATATTTTACAGCATCTCTTTTTGAAATTTCTTTTCGCGTATAATTATTATTTTGCTTTGCTAATTCATTCATTTTCTTTTCGAGTATAGCAAGGTCTTCTTCATTCATTTTTCTGTCACCTAAATCCATATCATAATAAAAACCGTTTTCAACGGGTGGCCCTACCCAAAATTTTACACCTGGAAATAAAGACTCAACAGCCTCTGCCATCAGGTGAGCCGATGAATGCCAAAAGGTATTCTTGCCTTCGGCATCATTCCATGTAAGTAATTTTAATGAAGCGTCTTCATTAATAGACCTTGTTGCATCCCAGACCTGCCCGTTCACATTAGCAGCAAGTACTTTTCTTGCAAGACCTTCGGAAATTGATTTCGCAATCTCCAGGGCTGAGGTTCCGTTTTCATATTGCCGGACAGCGCCATCGGGAAAAGTTATGTTAATCATTTTCTTTTTTGAAAAGTTGTCAGTGATGAATGGTGAGAAGTAAAACCTTTCCCCACTCCCTGTTTGCCATTTTCCACTTTCTTTTTTAGAGCGGCAAAATTAACAAACTCTTGTCGCAGTTCCATAAGTTACGATACGAAGTTATTCGTTAGTTTTACAGTGCAATGGAAAGAGTCTTATTACGATCAACATTATCCACCATTTTTCTTTTTTTCCTTTGCCATTTTTCTTCGGCGCAGGATCTCACCGGTATTTGGAAAGGTTATTTTATTACAAATGACGGAGTGCAATACAGACTTGAGTTCCAGGTAAAGCAAAACAATTCTTCATCGATCACAGGGGTTTCCTATTCTTATCTTGATGTTCAGTTTTACGGAAAGGCGACCATGTCAGGAAGCCTGAACAGATCTGAAAAACAATTCCAGATCCAGGAATTGCGCACCGTGGAAGTAAAAAACATGAGTGGAGGCGGTACTTGTTTGATGAAATATATTTTCACCTATGATCGATCAGGGAAGGAAGAATTTTTAGAAGGAACTTTTGTAGGTAAGTCAGAGGACAGAAAAAATCCAAAAAATGATGGCAATTGGGGAGACTGTGGCGGCGGGAAAGTTTATCTGCGCAGAGTTCAATCCTCCGATTTTTATGTTGAACCCTTTTTGCGCGATAACCCAAAACCAAATACAGTTGATACAAAACTAAAATCACCACCACCCCTGCTAAAAAAGACTCCTTTAAAAACAAGCCTGGTAGTAAAAACAAATCATCCTGTAAAAAATAATTCAACAACTATCAAAAACAAACCAGTCGTCGAGAAGAAACCGGTAATCATAAAACCAAGTACAATTTCAGATTCAGTAAAGGAAACCAGGATTGATCCTGTAATCAAAAATCCCGTTTCAGACAAAAAGATCTTTACACCCGAGATCTTAAAGACAAGAGAAAATGCGTTGGCGAAAACGATCATAGTAAATACAGAAGAGGTTTCCATCAGGCTCTATGATAATGGTGAAATCGATGGTGACAGCATTTCTGTTTTTGTAGACAAAAAATTAGTGCTTTCACATAAAGGATTAAGTACGGTTCCTATTAACCTCAGTTTAAAGTTTGACGACAATAACGATGAGCACGAAGTGATCATGGTAGCCGAAAATCTCGGACGCATACCACCCAATACTTCTTTAATGATCATCGACGCCGGAGACAAGCGATACAAAGTGCAGATTACCTCTACTGAACAAAAAAATGCCCTGGTACGATTTAAATACGAGAAGCCATCGCAATAGACCGTTCACGTATTTTTTCCCTCTGTTAAACCCTTTCTGATTATCTTCAAATTCATGTCCCGGTTCACGACCGTAATATTTTTTTGTTTTACCATTGTGGCCCAGTCACAAAATTTAGGTGGAACATGGCGCGGAAAACTGACACAAGGGCCCGGCGGTTGCTTCCCTGTTTATTTTATTGAAATGCAATTAAAAATCGAGGGCCTTAAGGTTTACGGCTCATCATACCATTTTTCCGATGTAAATAATTTTGTAAAAGAAAATTTTGAAGGGGTTTACGATTCAAAAAATAAATCAGTTACGATCCAGGAAACAGGACCCACTACTTTTCATGTTCCGCCGGATTGTATTCCATGTATCAAACATTATACATTAGCTCTGGGCCAAACCAGGGATTCACAAAACCTTGCCGGGGACTGGGGCGGCCGAATGATGAACAGTCAAATGTCCTGTCCCCCCGGTAAAATTATCTTAACAAAAGAAGCTTCATCTATTTTCAATGAGATCAAGGTAGACACAGGCAATCTCCGACTTGATTTTTATGACAACGCCGAAATTGACGGAGATACAATTTCCGTTTCCGTAGACAGTAAGGTTGTAGTGACTCACCAGATGCTCACGGCAAAGCCGATAACCGTTTTCATCAGGATCGATTTTGTAAAAACAGAACATGAGGTGGTCATGATAGCAGAGAATGAAGGCTCGATCCCTCCCAATACAGCCTTATTAATTGTAACAGCCGGTGAAAAACGCTATCGTCTTTTTTTAAGCTCCGATGTAGATCAGAAAAAAATCCTTGTAAGATTTATTTACGAAAAACCGAAGTGAAGAATTCAAGGATCAAGGCGCAAGGTACAAGGATCAAGATTATTGAACCTTGATCCTTGTACCTTGTCTGATTTAAAATCCTCGTTGATTCCGCATCGGAGGCTGCAATTCTTTTCTTGGCATTTTTTCGTCACGTTGAGCAGTATTATAAACGAATGTTGCTATAATAATTGCCGCTTGTTTAAGGTCATCCGGAACAAGATGATCATAGTCATCCATGTTTGAATGGTGCGTTCTTGTATCATAGTCTATTTCATCCTGTATAAACTGAAAGCCTGGAATACCCACTCTGTCAAATGAAAGATGGTCAGTGCCACCGGTATTATTAATTGTGACTGTTTTTGCACCCATGTCATTAAATGGTTCAAGCCATTGGGTAAAGATTGCTCTTTCTGCTTCATTTCCCTGCAGATAAACTCCGCGAATTTTTCCTGTACCATTGTCCAGATTATAATAAGCGGAAATTTTTGATTGTTCAGGTTTCAATACCCACTGACCGTTTGCAGTATCGGCAAAATGATTTTTAGCATAGGCTCTTGAGCCAAGCAAACCTTCTTCTTCCCCGCTCCACAAAGCAATCCGGACCGTGCGTCTTGGCTGGACGTTCAATGCTTTCAAGATTCGAACAACTTCCATCATCACGGAAGATCCTGCAGCATTATCTGTGGCGCCGGTAGCTCCGTGCCACGAATCAAGATGACCACCAAGCATAACAACTTCATCTTTTAATTTTGGATCTGTTCCCGGTATTTCGGCGACTACATTATAGCCCTGCAAATCATCGTCAAAAAATTTTGTTTTAATATCTGCTTCTATTTCTACCCTCGTTCCATCTTCTATCAATCTTTGTAATCGCAGGTAATCATCGCTGCTTAACATTACACTGGCAGGTGCTTCCGGTGAATTTTTAGAATATTGTCCCCCACTGCTTACAAACACGGTTCCATCGCTACCGTTTGCATTCATACTTAAAACCAGTGCCGGTTTTTCCTGGTTGATCATTTCATTGATTCTTCTCTGCATGGCAAAACGCCCAAGTTGATTTTGTCTTTGTGGATTTTGCTGATTCGTGTTACCGGGCTTTTGCATTTGTGCGGCTGCCATTTTATCGAGAGTGGTATCAGCAAACCGCCTTGCATCGGGTTCAAATCCTGGTTTCAATTGTGCGTTTGACCATATCATCACAATCTTATCCTTTAGCTTACCGGCATATTGAGTCATTGCAGTTGTATCCTGAGCTTTTACCAAGACTATCTCTCCTTTTAATAATTTTTTCCCGGTGCCGCTTGTCCATGCCTTTGGTATCGCGATTAATGGCTGATAATATGGAGAAGTCATTGCCACATAACACTTTTCCTGTTGCCAGCCTTTTCCAAATTCGCCCCAGGGTTCCAATTGCGCATTTACCAATCCCCAGGTTGTGAGCTCCTCCTTTGCCCAGTTGGCTGCGCGCATGAAACCGGGAGAGTTGGTGAGTCTTGGTCCGCTTATATCCGTAAGGTGATGGGCAATATCCATGACCCTGGAATTATCGGTTCCTTCCTTTTTGATCTTTGCAATCATCTCCATGTCAAGTTTTTCCTGGGCTGAAACAAAAGAAATAAAAATTAAAGCAAGAGAGGTAAAGAATAGTTTTCTCATTTTTGTATGGTTTAGGATAAAGAAAGTTACAATCTTTTTATTTTTTTGAAATTTTTTGTTGACAAGAAAATGATTTCTGCTCTGTAGAATTTTGTATTTTAGTTGTTATTAGATCCCGGCTCGTCCCTGTGCTTTAAGAAAGATTTCCTGCCTGTTGAAATCTGTCATTATGCAAGAACATAGTTCATTTATTATTCACATAAAAACAAAAACCAATGAAAAAGATGCTGATAATTACTTCAACAGGGTTGATCTGTTTTCTTAGTTCTTGTAACAACGGCGGAAGCAGTAGCCCAGGTAATTCACAGGGTGAAAAAAATATTGCAACCAGTCACTCAGTGAACGATGCTATTGTATCAGGTGATATGAGTAAACTTGATCAATATATTGCCGCGGATGCAGTGGATCATTCAGGTGATCATGGAGACATAAAAGGCCTGGATAGTATAAGAGCCAGTTTGAAATCATTTCATGATGAGTATAAGGATATGAAACTCGATGCGGTGCAGGATGCAGCAAACGGTGATTATGTTTTTACGCTGACCAGATTTACAGGTACGAATGTAGTTCCTTCTATGGGAGCACCCGCAGGAACAAGTTTTGACATGACTGCGGTTGAGGTAGAAAAATTTAACAGCGACGGTAAAATAGCCGATCATTGGGAATATATGACCCCCGCTGATATGATGAAAATGATGGGAGGCGGAAATAACATGGGAAAAATGGATTCTTCAATGAATAAAATGAAAACGGATACTATGAAAAAACATTGAAAATACCTGTTGCAGAGCTAAGGCGGGCATATCTTGCCCGCTTTTTTATTTCCTCGTTTTCACCATTTCATAAAGCTTCAATATCCTGTCTTTAATAGTTGGCCATTCATATTGCGCAAGGTAATGATGACGATTGGGGAAAAAACAAATATCCAGGTAAGGAGCGTTTACCAATTCTTGCCTTGCAAAGTCTGCATTGGAAGTATCGATCAAATTGTCTTTGGCTCCCTGCAGATACATTACGGGCACATGAATATTTTTCCAATACGGAAGCATTTTTTCCAACTCTTCTTTGTGATGTAATTTTTCAGTATTCGCAGATTGAAATATTCTTGGAATAAACCAGCGGATAGCAGGATGTTCAATAATTGGTGCAAACCAAAATACTTTTTCTCTTCCAGGCCCGATGGCAGGGCCGGTTATTTCAAGACCATCCACTAATTCAGGATGATCCATTGCAAGCCTGCAGGCTATTGGTGCACCGAAAGATCCGCCCACGACAATGATCGGATGCGTTGCTTTATACAAACTATCCAATAATCGTTTTATCATTTCTGACTGCTTTTGGATAGATGGTTCAGGGATACCAAATCCCGAATAACCATAACCGGGCCTGTCAATTGCCAGGATGTGAAATGTTTTGAGAAGGTCTTTATCACTAAACCTTCCCCTGTAAAGACTCATTGAGGCAGGTGAGCCATGGATGAATAATAAGGTGGGCAAACTATCACTGCCAATACTGACGTAACGAAGCCTTCTTCCCAGG
>JBIOGV010000125.1:0-10288 GCA_044448365.1 Chitinophagales bacterium | reverse complement strand
TGAAGCTGTGAATTTGAAAATTTCCAGCTTGCATCTTGAGGTGGGTTTTATCCGGGTGATCGGGAAAGGAGACAAAGAACGATTAATACCGGTTGGCAGAAGTGCCATAAAGTATATCAACACCTACAAGAATAAGATCAGGGTGCACATGATGCCGGCTAAGGGAAATGAGGATATTCTTTTTCTGAATAACCGTGGAAGTAAATTATCAAGAGTCATGATTTTCCTGATCATAAAAGATCTCGTAAACAAAGCAGGTATTAAAAAAAATATTTCGCCTCATACATTCCGTCACTCTTTTGCCACTCATTTAATTGAAGGTGGCGCTGATCTCAGAGCAGTGCAGGAGATGCTGGGTCATGAAAGCATTACTACAACGGAAATATATACTCACCTGGACAGGGAATTTTTGAGAAAGACCCTCGAAAGATATCATCCGGCATTTCAGCATTCCTGATTGATTCATTTCTTAGGCTTTAAAATCTTCCCAAACGTAATTCCGGCAAGGTAATTCCTTATGGAAGGTCCCTGGTCCTCATTATTCATGCTGATCAGATGCTGAACATAATTCGCATAAACAAAAAAACCTTCGGAAGTCTCATAGCCAAATTGAATCACAACCGAGGCGTCATAACGACCATAACTGTTGAGCACACTGAATTTCATACTGCGATCAACCTGTTTACCGGTCAGTAAATTAAATTTTTCATTGCCGGCAAGAATAAAACTAAAGTCCGGACCCGCTTTAAGAAAAAAATGACCGGGATTTTTACCAAGATCAAATTGAAGTAATACATCCAGATCGATCTCATGAAAACTTGTGTTATTATCTTTTGCAAGAAGATCGGGCGGAAATGAAGGGGTGTTAAAATTCACTTTATAACCCATCAATTTATAGGAAAGATCGGGAACGAAGGACAATTTATTTTCAAAAGGAATTTTTACACCTCCGCCAATCTGGAAGCCAAATTTGTAATCGGTCGATTGATTTTTGCCTTTTACAGAATAGGATGCGGAAGATGCATGGGGGCCTGCAAAAATCTCAAGGTCCACCTGGGCTTTACTGGTTAGCGTACAGAACAGGGTAACAGAAAAAATAAGAATTCCTTTCATGTTGTATGTTGGTCGTTCGGTTAAAAATATTGCTGATGCGTACGTTTCTTCACAGGCTCCAGAAAGGAAGGGATTGCATAGGAAAGATTGCCGGGATGGCCCGTTTATGAAAGCGGTAAAAATAGAGATAAATTCCGGTTACGCAAATTGAAAAGGAAACCTTACCTGGAAAAATTCTTTGCCGGATCTTTTACATGATCTCCCTGGTTGTATTCATGCGAAGTTCCCTTTGGTATCGATAAATTTTTCCAGTTATTTTTTTTGATCATTCTGCCCAAGTAAACGATTTGTCCAATGTGATAAGGATAATGTGCCAATTGCCTGCTGATTGCATCGATTGCCGTCATGGATTCTTCACGAATAGATATTGTCTTTAAAAGATCCTCTCCCTTCAATGAATCAAGCGAATTTAAAAAACAGTCCCAGCCTTTGTTCCACATTTCTACAAGCTGCTGTTTCGAATAAGAATGGATCTCAAATTCATCATCGCGGTTTCGCCAGGCCTTTTCTCCGTCTTCCGTCAAAAAATTTGTCCAGCGACTCAGCATATTTCCTGACAGGTGTTGAATGATCACAGCAATGCTGTTTGATTCTGGTGAGAGTTGCCAGTGGAAATCTTTATCTTCCAATTGAGCAAAGGTTCTTTCACCCAGGTCTTTGTAATATTTCAACCTTTTAATCACAGTTGTCAAATATTCTTCACCGATGTTCATCGTTATTCATTTTTAATTCTTAATTATTTCAATATCCTTCGGCATCATCTTCTCCCCTGTTATCGGCAACGGATTCAAATCTTCCATCAGTCAAAACTTTGATCACTTCTGTTCTTCCAATCCCGCTTAGTTGTGTTATTTTATATCCCATTTTCTGTAAAGACACCATTACATTTTCTTCAAAACCTTTTTCGACATTCAAAGTATCCGGCAGCCATTGATGATGAAATTTTGGTTTATATACAGCATCTTCCGTACCCATATTAAATTCGAGCAGGTCAACCAGTGTCTGAAAAACAGAAGTAGGGATCGTTGTACCGCCAGGAGTTCCCAGCACGATGTATGGTTTATCATCCTTTAAAACGATGGTCGGTGTCATCGAGCTTAGCATTCTTTTTCCCGGTGCGATGGCGTTGGCTTCACCGCCAACAGCGCCATATAGATTTGGAACGCCGGGCTTGGCACTGAAATCGTCCATTTCATCATTTAAAAAAAAACCGGCACTACCAACTACTGTTTTGCTGCCGTAGGAATCATTGAGTGTTGTTGTAACAGCCACGGCATTGCCTTCCTTGTCGATCACGCTCAGGTGAGTTGTTTCTTTACTCTCATCCCGTGGCATTTCTCCGGATCGTATTTGCTTACTGTTGCCGGCAATGCCCGGTTTGTAATCGTTCATTCTCTGTTGCAAATACTTATCACTCACTAAAGTTTTTTCAGGCACTTTATAAAAATCTGCATCACCCATATATTCAGCCCTGTCTGCAAAAGCCCTTCGTTCCACCTCAGTCATCAATTGCACTGAAGCAGGAGATTCGAAACCCATCGCAGCTATATTTTTATCTTCGATCATCTTCATCATCTGGTGCAACAAAATGCCGCCGCTGCTGGGCATCGGCATACTCACAATTTTATACCCCTTGTAATCAAAAACATGGGCATCCCTGAATTTTGCTTTATAATTTTTTAGATCCTGTAAAGTCATAATGCCTCCTCCCCTTTTCATTTCTTCAACAATTAATTTTGCAGTTTCTCCTTCATAAAATCCTTTTTCACCTGCATCACGAATTCTTTTTAATGTATTAGCCAGGTCAGTTTGGATCAATGTATCACCTGCTTTCCATGTTTTTGTTACAAACACAGGCATCACCGAATTATATTTTTTCAGATCATTCTGAACACTATTAAAAGAATTTGCTTCACTTTCGGTAATTACAAAACCATTTTCTGCCAGGTCAATGGCCGGTTGTATGAGTTGTCTGAAAGATAGTTTGCCGTATTTCGCAGATGCAAATAAACCTGCAATGGTTCCCGGCACACCAGATGCGAGATGCCCGCTGATGCTTTTATCGGGTTCCACATTTCCTTTTTCATCGAGGTACATGTCACGGTTTGATCCGAGCGGCGCCATTTCACGATAATCAAGGGCCAATAGCTTTCCGCTGTTTAGTCTAGCAACCATAAATCCGCCGCCTCCAATATTGCCGGCAGCGGGATACACCACTGCCAATGTCAATTGAGTAGCAATGGCTGCATCAATTGCATTGCCTCCCCGTTTTAAAATTTCAACACCCACTTTGCTGGCAATAGGATGTGCAGAAACCACTGAACCATTTTCACAAATAATTTTTTTCTGGATGGCATATTGATAGGGATCAAGGTTAAGTGATTCAATGGATATTTTTTGAGGAGAGTGACAAGTTGATAAAAGAATACCGATCACTAAGGCGGGAAATATTTTTTTCATGTCTAAAATTACTAAGCTATTTTAAACCAAATCTGAAAAACTGGTAGTGAGTCAGTTTGAAAACTGGTTTTACGCAAAGCGGCAAAGATTCGCAAAGCCGCCAAGGTTTAGGTTATTGTTTTGCGCCTTGTATTTAATCTTAGCGGCTTTGCGTGAAATGAAACTGATTCACAACCGAAAAACTTTATAAATGACGGCTTCAAATTAGTCAGCGGTCTTTCATAAATTGCCTTATAAACTTCTCAACATGATAAAGGCCATCACATCCATTCTATTTCTCTCATTCGTTATTTCAGCAGATGCCCAGTTAAAATCACCAGAACAATTTTTAGGTTACAGGATCGGAACTCATTATACTCCGCACTGGAAGGTGGTCAATTATTTTCAGTACGTTGCTGCCAATGCATCCACGATGGTAAAACTTCAGCAGTATGGAGAAACAAACGAAGGAAGGCCTTTGATAGTTGCTTTTGTATCAACAACAGAAAATATACAAAACCTGGAAAACATCCGCAAAAATAACCTGAGGCTCGCCAACCAAAGCCTGGATAAAATGGCAGCTATAGAAAATACCCCTGCCATTGTCTGGCTCAGTTACAATGTTCATGGAAATGAAGCCTCTTCTACGGAAGCCGCGATGATGGTTTTATATGCGCTGGCTGACCTTTCCAATGCAAAAACAAAAGATTGGCTGAAAAATATTGTATTAGTAATTGATCCCTGTGTGAATCCTGACGGCCGCGACCGATATGTGAATTGGTTCAATTCAATTGTTGGTAAAGACTATAATCCTTCATTAAATGCAAGAGAACATGCTGAACCCTGGCCGGGTGGCAGAACCAACCATTATAATTTTGATCTGAACCGCGACTGGGCCTGGCAAACACAAATTGAATCACAGCAACGTTTGAAATTATACAATGAATGGTTACCACAGGTGCATGTTGACTATCATGAACAGGGAGTTAACAATCCTTATTATTTTGCTCCGGCTGCAGAACCGTATCATGAAGTGATCACTCCGTGGCAACGGGAATTTCAAATAACGATCGGGAAAAATCATGCAAAATATTTTGATGAAAACGGCTGGCTTTATTTTACAAAAGAAGAATTCGATCTGTTCTATCCATCGTATGGTGACACCTATCCTGTTTATAACGGTGCTATTGGAATGACGTATGAACAGGCAGGTAATACGCTTGGCGGTTTGGGTGTGATGAAAGATGATGGAGATACTCTTACCCTTGTCGATCGTGTCCTGCATCATTATACCACCTCGTTGAGCACCATTGAAATTTCTTCACAAAATGCTGAAAGACTCATCAAAGAATTTCACAAATTTTTTAATGATGCTGCAACTACGGGTGTTGGAGAATATAAATCATACATCATAAAAAATTCACCCGGAGATGAGGAAAAAATAAAGACTGTTTTGGGATTGCTTGACCGAAATAAAATTATTTATAGTGCAGCGAAAGCAGGGAATGCAAATGGATACAATTATTATGATCGCAAAAATGAAAATTTTTTGATTGATGGCGACGATATTCTTGTCAGCAGCCTGCAGCCGAAGTCAGCATTGGCAAAAGTTTTGTTTGAACCAAATGGAAAATTGGTTGACTCCATTACTTATGATATCACGGCCTGGTCGTTACCGTATGTGTACGGATTGAATGCTTATGCAACAAAACAAAATCTTGTCTCCGCCGGTGCCTGGTCAATGCAAAAGAATACAATTGACGTAACGAGCAACTATGGTTATGCTTTAAAATGGAGTGGGATACAAACTGTAAAAACAGTTGCTCAATTATTAAAGGCCGGTGTCAAACTGAGATTTACCGAAGAACCATTCGAATTGAGTGGAAATAAATTTGATCGTGGTTCCATTTTGATCTTAAAAACAGGAAACAATTCAAATGTATGGGATGTTGTAAAAAAGACCTGCAATGAAACCGGCACAACGTTATATCCAATATCGACCGGCTTTGTTGATAAAGGATTTGATTTTGGAAGCTCCAAAGTGCATTTTATGAAAACGCCGAAACTGGCGCTGGTAACCGGCTCGGGAATAAGCCCCGAGGCAGCCGGTGAAGCCTGGTTCTTGTTTGAACAGGAATTAAATTATCCTCTTACGCTAATTAATTTGAATGATCTGTCAAAAGCTAACTGGAATTCGTTTGATGTGCTGATCATGCCAAATGGCAATTATCCTTTTTTATCGGATAAAAACAGCGCTGATCAATTTCATGACTGGATAAGCAAAGGAGGTAAAGTGATTGCGCTCGAAGGAGCCGTTTCGCAATTGTCAAAACTAGACTGGGCCATTAAAATGAAGAAACCAGATGACAACGGTGGCGATAAAAAAGATACTACATACGGTTCGTTGCATCGATACGAGGATCGGGAACGCGAGCCGGTGGCCAATATTTCTGCAGGATCCATTTACAAGGTGGAGCTTGACAACACGCATCCGCTTGCATTCGGCTATCCCAATTATTATTACACACTGAAACAGGATGATGCGATTTACGAATTCATGAAAGATGGATGGAATGTGGGCATCGTGAGGAAGGATGAGCCGGTGGCGGGTTTTGTGGGTTACCGATTAAAGCCGAGACTAAAGGATGGATTACTGTTCGGAGTTCAGAATGTTGGGCAGGGCGCCATCACTTATTTTGCTGACGACGTTTTATTCCGCGATTTCTGGCAGAACGGAAAACTGATGTTTTGCAATGCAGTGTTTTTGGTGGGTCAATGAATTTAACTTTTTCGTTGTACATTTTGTGCATTCTCTGTACTCTTCGTGACTGGTTCTTCGACTCTCACTTGTGGCCCCGGCTTTTATTCAAGCGGTTTATCCAGTTGCCAAATTGCAATTATATTCGCTGAATAAATTCCCCTGATGATACGAAAACTTCGACTGTTCACCTGTACCTTGTCCCTTGTCCCTTGTATCTTGTTCCTTGTTCCTCGTGCCTTCTCCCAACCTCCCGCGACCTGGACCTCAGCCGACATGTATCTGGCTCTTCGCAAATTGAATGTGCTGGGTTCGGTTCTTTATATCGCAGCTCACCCGGATGACGAGAACACGAGGCTGCTCGCTTATTTTTCCAAGGACAGGATGTATCGCACAGGCTATTTATCGTTAACAAGAGGCGATGGCGGTCAAAATTTAATTGGCAATGAACAGGGAATTGAATTGGGATTGATACGAACACAGGAATTATTATCAGCAAGAAGAATTGATGGTGCCGAACAATTTTTCTCAAGAGCTTTTGATTTTGGATTTTCAAAAAGTTCCCAGGAAACATTTACGAAATGGGACAGGGAAAAAATTTTGAGTGATGTGATTTGGGTGATACGAAAATTTCAACCCGATATAATTATTACACGTTTTCCGACAACCGGTGAAGGAGGACATGGACACCACACTGCATCAGCTATCTTAGCCAATGAAGCATTTTTGGATGCTGATGATCCCAATAAATTTCCCGAACAATTGAAATATGTGCAACCCTGGCAGCCGAAAAGAATTCTCTGGAACACATTTAATTTCGGCAACACGAATACAATCAGCAGCGATCAATTCAAATTTGATGTGGGCGGGTATAATCCATTGCTTGGAAAAAGTTATGGGGAAATAGCTGCTGCAAGCCGCAGCCAGCACAAGAGCCAGGGTTTCGGAGTGGCTGCATCAAGAGGTGAAGCGCTGGAATATTTCAAAACTACCGGTGGTCCCGCTCCTGAAAATGATATCATGGATGGCGTGGAATTGACATGGAAAAGAGTGCCGGGTGGAGAAATGATTTCAAAAATTGTTGATAGCCTTGCCGCTTCATTCGATTTATTGCATCCCGGAAATTCAGTAAACGGGTTGGTAAGATTGTACAAAGCAATAAACTCTTTACCCGATGGTTATTGGAAAAATCAGAAATTAAAAGAAGTGGAGCAATTGATTGAACAATGCAGTGGTTTGTTTCTGGATGCAACCACGACTGAGCAATTTGCTGTTCAAACCGATTCAATAAAGATTAATTTCTTTCTGAACAATCGTCTTGGTGTAAATGCAACTCTTAAAAATATTTCGGTTGATGCCCTGGATTCATCTTTTAATATCACATTGGCAAAAAACAAAAATGTGGTGATCGCAAGGACCTTTTTTGTTCCACGATCAAAACCGATCACCCAGCCCTATTGGTTACAGAATAAAATGGAAGAAGGATACTTTAATGTAAAGGATCAGCAGAAGATCGGGCAGCCGGATGTTGATCCCGCGTATCTAATCAATTTTACTTTAACTATCGAAGGGCAGGATTTCAATTTCACAAAGCCTGTTAAATATAAATTCACAGATCCTGTTAAGGGAGAAGTGTATGAGCCCCTTGTTGTGATTCCTCAGATAACTTTCCATGATTTTAATCCTTTGTATATTAAAACTGATAAACAAACAGGAGTTGAACTTTCCCTTACAGCAAATAAATCAGTCGATATTCCTGATGCCCCGGTTGTTTTCCACTCGCTGAATTCAAAACCGGATACCTTACCCTTCATGATCGGTGGAGTTTCATTAAGTAAAAAACAAGTTTATACGGAATCCATAACTGACAAGGATTTGGATCCGAGAATTTATAAAATAAATACGGCACCTGATTCTTCACGTGGCGGTTTCATTCAAAAATCCATCAGTTATGATCATATTCCCTACATAAATTATTTCAAGGAAGCTGTATTGAAAGTGGAAAAATTCGATCTGAAAACTATCGGAAAAAAAATTGGTTACATTGTCGGTGCCGGGGACAAAGTACCTGAAGCATTGGAACAAATGGGATATGATGTTACGCTGCTTGGCGATAAAGAACTTTCACGAAATAATATTCAGCAATTTGATGCGATCATCACAGGAGTAAGAGCTTACAATACGGATGCGTGGCTGAACAGTTATTACGACAAACTAATGAAGTATGTAAATGACGGGGGAAATCTTATTGTTCAATACAATACAAGTAATTTCATAAGCAGTGTCAACTCAAGAGTGGGTCCTTTTAAATTTGACATCGTCAATAGAAGGATTACTGATGAAACTGCTGAAGTAAAATTTGTAAACCCCGACCACACTGTTCTTCATTTTCCAAATGAAATTACACAGGAAGATTTTAACGGATGGATCCAGGAGCGCAGTATTTATCATGCGACAAATTTCGATAAGAAGAATTTTGAAACCATTTTTTCCATGCATGATCCCGGTGAAAATGATGACGACGGAAGCCTTATCATTGGCAAATATGGAAAAGGAACATTTGTTTACACCGGTCTCGTTTTCTTTCGTGAGTTGCCGGCAGGTGTTCCGGGAGCTTACCGGTTATTTGCAAATCTTATTGCATTAAATAAACAAAAAGCATTTTGACGGCCCATCCCAACCCTTCCCAAAGGGAAGGGCTTTTGAAAACTCAAATGATATGAGCCAGGAAAAACGAACTGAAAATTTAAGAAAGGATATGGTGGGTATGTTTGCCATCGTGCTGGGATTAGCCATTGGTCTTTTTATCAGGAGAGTAAAAGTGGGGTTACTTATAGGAATTGTTTTAGGCCTTATTGCCATTTCCTTGTTTAGAAGAAAATAATTAAAAATACCAAGAGCCAAATTCCAAATATCAAATAATATTCAATTAAAAAAATAAACTGACTTTTAATTTTTGATATAGGTTTTATTTGGAATTTGTGATTTGTATTTTGTGATTTAACATGAATAATCGAAACGATAAGATCCCTTTGTTCAAAACCTGGAAGCAATGGTATGTGTTTGTCATTGTTATTTTGATCCTGCTCATCATTGTTTTTAATTTTTTCACCAAATATTTTTCGTAATAAAACATCAAAAAACAAATAACAAGAACCAAATAAATTATAAACAAGAAATAAAAAAATTAAACCACGGGACTTGGATATTTTAATTTGAAATTTATTTGGACTTTGCTTCTTGTTATTTGGAATTTCATTTTATGACTTATCTGGATTGGATCGTCCTCATTTGTACTCTTACCGCGATTGTTGCCTATGGACTTTATAAAAGTCGCACTACGCACAATCTTGAAGGATATTTTCTTTCCAATCGCAGCATGAACTGGGGATTGATTTTGCTTAGCATTATTGGCACACAAGCCAGTTCCATTACTTTTCTTTCCGCACCGGGACAAGCCTATACAGACGGGATGCGTTTCGTTCAGTATTATTTTGGGTTACCGCTTGCCACTATTGTTATCTGCATCGTATTTGTTCCCATATTTTCCAAACTGAAAGTTTATACAGCGTATGAGTACCTCGAGACAAGGTTTGACGTAAAAACAAGAACATTAACTTCCTTTCTTTTTTTATTGCAGCGCGGCTTGTCAACCGGCATCAGCGTATTTGCCCCTTCTATCATTCTCTCTTCACTGCTCGGGTGGAATATTTACTGGACAAATCTTTTTATGGGCGGATTGCTCATCATTTACACCATGAGCGGTGGCGCAAAAGCTGTGGCCTATACACAACAACTTCAGTTGATCATTATTTTTTTAGGAATGTTTTTAGCTGCTTATATGGTAGTCCACATGCTTCCGACCGGCATCGGTTTTTTTGATGCCCTGCATGTAAGTGGCAAGTTGGGTAAATTAAACGTGATCACTACCGGGTTTAAAAATGGAAAATTCGACTGGAGTGATCAATACAATCTACT
>JBIOGV010000124.1:0-10290 GCA_044448365.1 Chitinophagales bacterium | reverse complement strand
GAAATGAATAATATTGAAAACAGTTAATGCAAGTGTGAGTGAATGGCCAATCGTGAATGCGGTGACAAGAACCAAAACCTGCTTCCAGTCTTTCAGCAAATAGATCGCAGCCAATGCTAATATGAAAAGCTGGTGATCGAGGGCATCCCAGCTAATAATATGTTCCCAGCCGAGGCCGAAATAAAAGCCGAAATCAGTCATAGTTTTCAGTTTTGAAAAAGGTTGAAGCTATTTTTAGTTAACTCCAGGTTGGCAATTTACCTGCGTTAAAAAAAACAGATGTGACAAATTCGATACTTCATGAATTTTCCGAACAACAAGTAAACATCATTCATTGTACAGAAGGAGAAAAAACAAAGTACAAAGCCGGACTATCGAAAGACGGAAGCGAGTTTTCAATTCTTAATATTGAACTGTTATGCATCATTCTTTCGTTTCCATTCCATCCAGGATCTCTTTGCCTGCAGTTACCAATATTTTGTCAATGCGATGTCCATCCATGTCGATAATTTCAAAATTAAATCCTCTCCATTTCAGTTTATCACCGGTTTCCGGGATCCGTTCGAGCTCATCGAGGATGAAACCGGCAAGAGTATCAAACTCACGCTCGCCTTCATTGATCCAATCTGCCTTTTCAAAGAACGAAAGAAAATCATAAAACGGGATCTGGCCATCTACAAGATAAGAACCGTCATCTCTTTTTTTGATGCTATAGTCCTGCACATCCGGTTGGGGAATATCTCCAACAATAGCTTCCAAAATATCATTAATGGTGATCATTCCCAGGATGGTTCCGTATTCATCCACAATAAAAGCTGAATGCTGCTGTGATTCTTTAAATTTTTCCAGTACCTGGTATGCAGAATTATTTTCAGGAACAAACAATGCGGGTTTCATCAATTTTTTGAATAAAATGGAATCATGAGCAACATAAAGGTCTTTGATAGAAACGATCCCTTTCAGCTGATCGAGGTCACCATCACAAACAGGATAAATTGAATGACGTTCCTGAATGATCGTTTCTTTCATTTTTTCTTCATTATCATCCAGGTTGAACCAGATAATATCACTGCGATGGGTCATTAAAGAAGTGATGTTCCTGTCGCTTAAATGAAAAACTCTTTCAATGATCGCCTGTTCAGCCTCGTCGATCGTACCAGCTTCGGTACCTTCTGTCACCATGGCTTTTATTTCCTCTTCAGTTACTGCATCTGCCTGTGATCTTTTGATATTGAAAACGGTAAAAAAAAGATTGCTTACAAAATTCAACAACCAAACGATCGGGTGAGTGATGTTGGCAAATACACGCATGGGTCCTGCAACAATCTTGGAAATCCTTTCTGCCTTCAATAAGCCAATTCGTTTTGGGATCAGTTCCCCGAAGATGAGCGTGAGGAATGTAACGAGAATAACTATGATTGTTGTTGCTATGGTAGCTGCGTAAGGTTTGAGGATTGCAATTTTTTCAACCACCGGTTGAAAATGCTTACCAAACCTTTCACCGGAGTATACACCAGTCAGGATAGCTATAAGAGTGATCCCGATTTGTGCGGCTGATAAAAATATTTCCGGGTTATTGGAAAGGTCTAAAGCCTGTTTCGCTTTCCGGTCACCTTTTTCTGCCTGACTTTCAAGACGGGGTTTACGTGCAGAAACCAACGCAATTTCTGACATCACAAACAATCCATTCAGGAAAACGAGAAACAAGAGAATAACTATATCCATCAAGGAGTAACAGTTGGTTGTGTATCGAAGTTAGCGAATCCAAACTTTTTATTGAAAAACATCGCAGTGAATAAACCAAACAAGACACCAAGCAATGCTCCGCATATTACATCAAGGGGATAATGAATCCCAACATAGATCTGCGCATAGCCGATCGAAAAAGCCCATACCCACGCTATCCATGCCCATTTTGGAATAGAATGACGGAGAGTATAATAAATGAAGGTAGCCAAACCAAAATGATTGGCCGCATGATTGGAAACAAAACTGAAACCCCCGGCGCAATTTTTGAGAAGCAGGTGAACATACGGAGCGAAGGCAGGATCGTTGCATGGACGTGGTCGTTCAAATACATTTTTAAAAACGTGGGTACCCGTTAAATCTGTCATTGCCACAGTACACAAAAAAAATATGATCCACCACCACCCATTACGCTTAAAATTAACAGCTGCAAATAAAAATAAAAATAAGTACAAAGGCATCCAGAGAAAAGGTTGTCTGAAAAGGATAGAAATAAAATCAAAAAAAGAATTTGTCCACTGTCCATTGATCTTTTGAAACAACCATCGATCAAATTGCTCAAGAGTTTGCTGTATGGTGAGTAAGTCGTTCATCAAACGGTTACAAAAGTAAAGGATGTAAAAATTAACATGGAATCATTGTTGAAACCGATGAAATTGTCGTCTTTTGTAGTCCTTTTGAAGAGAGTACCATTTAAAGATCAACATGCTGATTCGATTAAAAATACCGAAGACGATTCTTTGGGCAATAAACCTGTTCTTTATTTTCCTGCTGATCTTTACCTTATTCAGGCTGACAACATTTTTTGCATTTAAACCAAGGGACCTTTCTTTTGGTGATCTTTTACCATCCTTTTTTTTGGGCGTTCGGTATGATCTCCGCTGGATCGCTATTATACTTTTACCTCTTATTTTTTTCAGTCTCATTCCAAAACTTTCTCCTTTTTATTCAAAGAGAAATAAAAAATGGTGGACATGGTACCTGGCTGTAATGACGCTTCTCACTTTTTTCTTTTTTGCAGCTGACTTTGGAAATTTTTCCTACAATAATACAAGACTTGATGCCGGTGCTTTGAATTTTTACGAGGATAGCAGAATCGCACTGCAAATGCTTTGGCAAACTTATCCTATGACCTGGATGTTATTGGGGTTAGTGGTCTCTGTATTTTTTTTCCGATGGATGTTTCGCCGCAGTTATTGGACAGTAACGAACAAAACAGATGGTCTGGGTATTCCCTATAGGCGAAAATGGTTCGTTATTGCTTCTCTTTTACTTGGATTATTCGTTTACGGAAGTTTAAATTTTTCTCCACTGACCTGGAAACGCGCATTTGCACTGCAGGATAATTTTAAATCATACCTGGCATTAAACCCGTTGCAGAATTTTTTTGCCACTCTTAAATTTCGCCATCCTGCTTACAATGAAAGCAAGGCCCGTGAATATTTTCCAATAATGGCAAACTGGATGCAGCTACCCGAAAAAAATAAGTTCAATTATCAACGGCAGATCATGCCGGGGAGCAATTCGCTGGAAAGTCATCCGAATATTGTACTTGTTCTATGTGAATCATTCAGCATGTACAAAAGCAGCATGAGTGGTAACCCTCTGAACACAACACCCTTTTTTAATGAAATGAGTAACAACGGAATTTTTTTTGACCGGTGCTTTTCTCCTCACTACGGTACTGCCCGTGGCTTGTTTGCCATTGTAACGGGAATTCCTGATGCCCAGTTATATAAATTTTCTACCCGAAATCCATTGGCGCTAAAGCAGCATACTATTATCAATAGTTTCGAAGGCTATGACAAATATTATTTTCTTGGCGGCAATCCAGAATTCAACAATTTTGAAGGTTTATTGCATAATATTGATGGACTCCAGATGATCACAGAAGGGAAGTTTCATTCTCCCAAGATCAATGTATGGGGAATCAGCGATAAAAATCTTTTCCTGGAAGCCAATGCGAGGTTTAAAAAGGAAAACAAACCTTTTTTTGCCATTATCCAGACTGCCGACAATCACCGTCCCTTTATGATACCACAGGAAGACAGCGCCTTTGAAAAACTAAATACACCTATAGACACATTAGAGAAGTACGGCTTTGAATCGGAAAATGAATTCAATAGTTTTCGATATTCTGATTATTGCTTTCAAAAATTTATGGAAGCCGCTTCAAAAGAAAATTATTTTCACAATACCATTTTTGTTTTTATTGGCGATCACGGGGTGTCCGGCAATGCAAATGCAATGTACCCATCTGCCTGGACGGATCAGCGATTAACCGATGAGCATATTCCCCTTTTATTTTATGCGCCTTATCTTTTGCACCCGCAACGTAAAAAAGAAATTGCCTCGCAGGTTGATGTTTTACCAACTATTGCCGGCATGATACAGGAACCGTATGTGAATACAACTTTAGGGAGAGACCTGCTGGATACTTCATTAAAAAATAATTACGCATTTACGATCAACCAGGATGGTACCATTGGCATGGTAACGGACAACTATTATTTCACAAAGAATATAAATTTTCCGCAGGAACAAATTTTCCCGATCAATGGCACCCGGTTAAATTACAGCAGGCATGATATAAAGGCAATCAAAGCGAAAATGTCAGGCGTTACAACAGCGTACTTTGAAACGGCCAGATGGATGCTGATGAATAATAAAAAGTAAGAAGAAGAAACAGAGTTCAGGGAACAAGGATCAAAGTCCGAAGAGGGTGTCTTGAACCTTATTTTTTGTGCCGTATGTATTTTTTATTTTTTTCTTGCAATGACAATTAGTCTTGGTGTTTTTCTCACATCATAAGGTGCCAGGTTATAATCTCCAAATACTTCAATTACCTGCATTTTTTGAAAGGAAAGCATCTCTGTAAAATCGCCTAGTGAGAATTTAGCTACTCTCTCAGTATGTTCTTCGGGAGCTGCGAGTGAAGCATCGGTTATTAAAATTCTTTTGAAGAAATGATGATCGTCATCCCACCGATGAATTTCGTAAGATGTACCTGCAATATTTTTAAACTCATTGCGCACCAAATGATCTTCCACATAATGAACATTCAAATAATCAATAACAAAGATTCCGCCCGGTCTTAAGCTCGCAGCAATCGTTCGCATGGAATCGTCGTGTTCACGTTTGGTAGCGAAGTATCCAAAGCTGGTAAAAAAATTAAATGCATAATCGAAATAATTTATCCAGAATGGATAACGCATGTCATGCTGATAAAAGCTAAGGTTATCGTCTTCGAACTGTTTAGCATACCCGATACTTTCAAACGAAAGATCAAACCCGGTTACATCAAAACCCATTTCGGCAAGCAGGCGACTGTGACGGCCCCTGCCACAAGCCACATCAAGCATTCGGCTGCCCGGGTGTGGTTGCAAAAAATCGACTAGTTTTTGAATGCAGGATCTTGCATCTTTTTCATCCCTCTCAAAATAGAGCCTGTAATAGAAGGGTGAATTGAACCAGTCTCTGTACCATTCTTTTATTACGGCTCTTGCCATTCTGATTTTTTCTTTAACAAATATCATTGATTTAAATTGATAAACTTTTGATTTATTCCCATCAGAACATTTATTTACCGGGAATCAAATCATGTAGTCTTTCTATCTTATTTTTGTTTCTCAATTAACCGAACACAATCATTAACCTTTGAATTTCTTATCGTGGCATTGATCAAAAGTATTTCAGGTATCCGGGGAACGATAGGCGGAACACCGGGCACATCCCTTACTCCTGTAGACGTGGTAAAATTCACCGCCGCCTTTGGCACTATTCTTCAAAAAAATCATTCCAACTCGTTTACTCCTTCGAGAATCGTTATTGGTCGTGACGGACGCATGAGTGGAAAAATGATAAGAGATCTTGTCAGCAATACACTTATAAGCTTAGGGTTTGATGTGATCGATCTTGGATTATCGACTACACCTACTGTTGAGATTGCTGTGAAAAAAGAAAATGCCGACGGGGGAATTATCATTACTGCCAGTCACAATCCGAAAGAGTGGAATGCTTTAAAGTTGTTGAATAAAGAAGGAGAATTTATTTCTGCTGAAACCGGGGCAAAAATTTTAGAAAGAGCTGCCCGTGAAGATTTTGTTTTCGCATCGATAGAAAAGTCAGGAACGATTGCGGTCAATGAAACGTATCTGCAAAAGCATATTGACGCTATAGTCAATCACTCCCTGGTAAATACATCAGCAATAAAAAAAAGAAGTTTTAAAATTGTAGTGGATGCGATCAATTCAACGGGAGCCATTTTTGTTCCTGCATTACTCCAGGCACTGGGCGTGAATGATATGATTGTTTTAAACAAAGAGGTAAATGGAAAATTTGCACACAACCCTGAGCCGTTACCTGAGCATCTTTCGGCACTAAGCAATGAGGTGATCAAACAAAAGGCTGATCTTGGAGTTGCCGTGGATCCAGATGTGGATCGTCTGTGTTTTGTGTGTGAAGATGGAAGCATGTTTGGCGAAGAATACACCCTGGTGGCCGTTGCCGACTATGTTCTTGGCAAAAAGAAAGGAAACACGGTGAGCAACATGAGCAGCACGAAAGCCCTGAAAGAAATTACGATCAAACATGGTGGTGAATATTTTCCTTCAGCAGTAGGAGAGGTGAACGTTGTAAATAAAATGAAAGAAGTAAACGCAGTGATCGGTGGTGAAGGAAACGGTGGGATCATTGTCCCGGATTTTCATTATGGCCGTGACGCTTTGATCGGCATTGGTTTATTTCTTTCACATCTTGCCCTGCAAAACAGATCCATTAAATCGCTTCGTCAATTATATCCTGATTATTTTATTTCAAAAAATAAGATCGAGCTGACAAATGGATTTGATGTAAAAAACATTTTTGAAAAAATAAAAAAGAAATATAAAAATCAACCGGCCAATACTGAAGATGGATTAAAAATAGAATTCGACAACGATTGGGTTCACCTGCGCACTTCCAATACAGAACCCATCATTCGAATTTATGCTGAAAGTGATTTTGAAACCAAGGCAAACAATATTGCTTTGCGATTGATGCAGGATATTAAAGAATTTATGTAGTGTCGCTGGAAGCTTTTAGCTATAAGCTGTGAGCTTTCAGGTTATCCCAATATTTTTGAAACAAAATCTGAATGAAGACTGATCTTCATAAATGCAGTAAGTCCTAAGATGATACCGAGTAAAGCAACCGCGGTAGCAAAATAAAGAAGCCATTTTTTTTGCGTCAATGAAGTGATGCCAAACATAGCAATGGAAATGGTCAGCAAGGCTTCCGTCATATCAAACTGGTCATCAAACAAATTAATATCATCATATTCCTTTGTATACCCTTCTGCCTGCGTTTTTATTTCTGTCTTTTCTTTGTCATACCTCGCAATTTCATCCTGGTACTTTTTAATGACCGAATCGTTCACAGAAGATTTCTGGATTTTTAGTAATTCAAGGCTATTTTCGGCTATAGATTGTTTTGTGCTTTTTGCCTGGAAATAGGACCAGGAGTCAATGGCGTGGGCCTGCGCCTGGGACATGGCTTGCACAATATTTCCATCCTTCACATTACAAAGGGCCATAAACGTAGCAGAGACCGCAACAAAAAGAGCAACTCGCGAATTGATCCTGCTTTTACCTGCTTCTTCGATTTGCTCCTGTATGGTGTCATTAATATCGGGCATGGCCGCTGATTTTATTTAAAGCAATTTAGAAAAACTCATTTACCCAGATGTTATATCGTCCAATTATTTTTTATACTTCGTTGATAAAGCTGAACAGGGTATACACATCCTTTGTCGCGATTAAAGCTTTTACTTTTCCCCGATAAGTTTTCCTTTTAGTGTAAATTCTTTACCCTTTACAACACTCATTTTTTCTTCGAGGATATCACAGTCCAGCAGGTTATCCCTGCTCGATTTTCTTCCGCTATAAATATTTATCAGCACCTGGATATCTTTATCCGCTAATGAATCGTATAAAGATTTGGAGAATCTCACACCTTCAATTTCTGCAGTTCGATTCTCACCGCTAAGTTCCTGTTGAGTGGAGGCAATGCTCATGCCGCCGCTTTTCAGATATTCCTTTAAAGTAGTATCCTTTGGTATGCCTGAAAAATAGGCCCAAACGATGATCGTTTCATTGCCTTTCTTCAATTTTTCGTTTGCCTTTTGACTCAAACTAACTTCTATTTTAAAAGAAGGGATCTCCAGGGAATCTCCCTCTATTTTATAATAACCGGTGGTGTTCAAAGAAGAAGTATCAGTTTGATTCTTGTTCGTTGTGTCTTTTACTGCATCATTGTTTTTCGGTTCGTTGTTTGATGAGCAGGAAAATAAAAAAGCAGAAAGAAAAAAAAGAGTTGAAAGTTTAAGCATCTGGGTGGTTTTATCGAAGATAAATAGAAATGCTGAAGCTGATTAAAGTTTACATCCGGTTGCTTTAATAAAATTCAAGTTCCTGGTGCCCACTGATGGTATATTCTCCGCTGTTTTTCAGGTAAGGTTTTTAGTTTCGTTATATGCACATGTGGTTGCTGGTATCCGCTAATAGACACTTTCTTCTGCTGCACATCAAATGGTGATTGTATAATTACAGAAATAGTGGCGCCTACCTTATCTTTGCGCCGCAATTTTAAACTATTCAAAATTCCTCTATGGTGGGTAGGAGCATGGAAAGAATCTATTTCGATAACGCCGCTACAACAGCTTTGGACACCGAAGTACTGGAAGCGATGCTGCCATACATGACCACTCATTTTGGTAACCCTTCTTCAATTTATTCTTATGGCAGAGAAACAAGACTGGCAATTGAAACAGCAAGAAAAACTGTTGCCAAACTCTTAAATGCTCACCCCGGTGAAATATTTTTTACCAGTTGCGGAACTGAAAGCAATAATACGGCCATTGCTGCAGCTGTTCATGATTTGGGTTGTAAACATATCATTTCTTCTCCCATCGAACATCACGCGGTATTACATACTGTAGAGCATTATGGAAATGGCGATGTGAGCTTTAGTTATGTAAAATTATTGACTGATGGGCATGTTGACCTTGAAGACCTGGAAGAACAATTGTCCTCAAAGGAAGATCGTTGCCTGGTTACATTGATGCATGCCAATAATGAGATCGGTAATTTGCTTGATATAAATGCTGTCGGAAGTCTTTGTAAAAAACACAATGCGATCTTCCATTCCGATTGCGTGCAAACAGTGGGGCATTACCCGATAGATCTTAGAAAGACTCCTGTACATTTTATTTCGGGGTCGGGGCACAAATTTCACGGACCAAAAGGGATAGGGCTTTTGTATATTAATGATAATGTGAAAATTCATCCATTTATTTTAGGCGGCTCGCAGGAACGTAATATGCGTGCCGGAACAGAAAATGTATATGGTATTGTTGGTTTTGCCAGGGCTCTTGAAATAGCAATGAAGGATTTTGAAAAAGACAGTAACTATATTCAATCATTGAGAACTTATATGATTGATCAGCTTCGAAAGAATATGAAATGTGTTTCGTTCAACGGAGATGCGGAAGGTAAAAGTCTGTACACAATTTTAAGCGCAAGCTTTCCAAAAACCGAAAGATCGGAAATGATCCTTTTCAATCTTGATATTAACCACATCTGTGCATCAGGCGGAAGCGCCTGTACCAGCGGAGCCGACCAGGGCTCCCATGTTATCCATGCAATTAATAACAATCCGAATCTTGTAACCGTCCGCTTCTCATTCAGTAAGTACAATACGAAAGAAGAGATTGATATAGTGATAGAAAAGCTGAAGGAACTTATTTAGAGGATCATTGTAAAGATGATAGATGATAATTATCAGTTATCATTTATATAACCCTTATTTTATAAATAATACCAGGGATTTCTTTTTGCGGCCTTTGTATATTTCTTTATGTCCATCCAAAATGCAATGATCATATAAATAATAATCGGTGAGCCAACTGTAACGAAAGAAATATAGATGAACCACATACGGATGCGGCTGGTTGCGATGCCTAATTTCTCACCAATGGCGGAGCAAACTCCAAAAGCCTGCCACTCGATAAAATTTTTTAACCGATTCATATTGCTAAAATAAATTTTTTTGATTTTTTATGCAACAAAATTTGTCTATTGTTTTTAATAAAATCAAAAACCAGGAAAAAATTGTAGTCAAACTCAACCGATTTTTTTAAAGATTGTTATTTAAGTAAATTTGCACCCTGATTGGATTAAGGATTGAAGATATAAGATTGAATATTGTGAGGGATTTTTATTTTAAATCTTCAATATCCCCCGCCTGCCTGATGCAGTCGGGCCGGAATATTAAATTGTTAAATTCTTTGTCATGGTATTTGATCTCGATCTAATTAAAAAAGTTTACACGGAATTGCCTGGTAAAATTGAAACAGCCCGCAAACTAACTGGCAAGCCATTAACTCTCGCCGAAAAAATTTTATACTCTCATTTATCCCAACCTGCAACCAGCGTTTATAAGCGTGGAAAGGATTATGTTGATTTTGCCCCGGATCGTGTTGCGATGCAGGATGCAACGGCCCAAATG
>JBIOGV010000123.1:0-10330 GCA_044448365.1 Chitinophagales bacterium | reverse complement strand
ATCCTGATCTTGGCGTAAATCCATTGGCAAAGGGTTGGTCAGGAGACAATGAATCCGGGGGACCCTGGGATTCTGTGCAAATGGGTTTTAATGGGCTGCGTTTATTTACAAAACTGGCTTTTGATTTTGGTAAGTAAAATACTTTGGCTACGAAAACAGATTAAGGTTGTTTAAGAAAAAATTGACTTCCAAGATATATGACTCGTTTTCATCGTGTACTTCGTGTAAACTTCGTGGACTTTGTGACCAAATAAATAGGACACTAAGTACACAAAGAATACGCAACGAACACAATGGTTAATTGCAAGCGGTTAGATTTTATATTTCCGGGTAGTCAATTTTTATTTTAAAATCTTCCAGGAATATGAAAAAATATCCGCGATACTTATACAATATCATTTTATTCACTGTCATAACTATATTTTCGTTCGCCCAGAATAAAATACTTGTCTTTCAATCTGATTTTGGATTGAAAGATGGAGCTGTGTCCGCTATGAAAGGCGTAGCCATAGGCGTTTCACCCGATTTAAAACTTTTTGACCTTACACATGAGATTCCGGCGTATAATATTTGGGAAGCGGCTTATCGTTTGGAGCAAACAGTGCCTTATTGGCCTGAAGGAACAGTCTTTGTTTCCGTTGTTGATCCGGGGGTAGGAACAAACAGAAAATCAGTTGTATTAGAAACCAATTCAGGCCAGTTTATAGTAACACCGGATAATGGCACACTCACATTAGTTGCCCAATCGTTGGGTATTGCAGCAATAAGAGAAATTGATGAAACAAAAAATCGCAGGCCAGGTTCCGAAAAATCTTATACATTTCACGGCAGGGATGTATATGCATATACTGCTGCAAGGCTGGCAGCAGGCGTTATCAGCTTTGAACAAGTGGGACCGGTTTTACCCAACCAGGTAGTGAATATCCCTTTTCAGAAAGCAGAACTGGAGGGGAAAAAAATAAAAGGAACTATTGCCATCCTGGATGTACAATACGGAAACATATGGACAAATATTTCCGATGATATTTTTAAACAACTTGATCCGAAAACAGGTGACACGCTTAAAGTATCCATTTATCACAACAACATAAAAAAATATGAGGGTGAAATGCCTTATGTTGAAACATTTGGGAGCGTGGCAAAAAATAAACCATTGCTTTATTTAAATAGTTTGCTGCAGGTTTCCTTTGCATTGAACCAGGGAAATTTCTCAGCAATCCATCACATTTACAGTGGAAACGACTGGACGGTTGTGATAAGCAAATAATGACAGACAGTTATTTCAACATTCCATCATAGCATGAAATTTCATTTTACAATTCCCGGAATGGATTCGCTTGCGGATCGTAGCGGCCCGAACGTCTTTGAATAAATTTTACTATTCAATTTGACGAAGTACACTACAGTAAATGGTTTTAGCGATTCACCAAAAGTTATTCATTCAGAAAAAATTTCGTTATGAGGAGACTATGCAGTGTATTTATGGTTTTTTATAAAAACCTGCGCCGGTTCGTTCTGTCAACTTCTTAGGCAGTAGCCACACAAGAAAAACTGTAAGCTTTGTAATAAAACCGGTTATCACTTCAGTTCTTTCTTTAAATAAACTTTTGACAGCAATTCTTGCAACCTGGTCTGCTGTCATACTTATCTTTTCGCCTGTCTTTATTGCTTTTTCAGGCACATCTGCCCTTTCAGAAAATCCTGTAAGGGTAGTACCGGGGCTGACCAAAGTTACAGACACATTCGTTTTGCGAAGTTCATATTTTAAAGCCCTGGAAAAACTTACGATGAAGGCCTTACTCGCAGCATACATACTCAGAAAAGGAACAGCCTGGTACGCTGCTGAGCTGCCAATATTTAAAATGTAAGATTTGTTTTGTTTCTTTAGTTCAGGCAGGAACAATAAAATTAACTCCATTGGCGCAATAATGTTTACCTGCATCATATCCACATAATCTGAACTACTGTATTTTTCAAAATCACCGCTTAGGCCATAGCCGGCATTATTTACCAGGATGTTGATTCCGTATTTTTTTTCATCACACCATTCATAAATTTTTTTTGCCGTATAGGGTTGCCCTAAATCGATAGCCAGGTAATGCGCTTCGACACCATACTGGTTTTTTAATTCAACAGCCAATTCTTTTAATAAATTTTCTGTTCTTGCAACAAGAAGCACATCAATCTTTCTGGCAGCTAATTCTTTTGCAATGCTGCGACCAATACCTTTGCTGGCACCCGTAATTAAGGCAAACGGCATATTATAAGTGTATGTATGAACCCTGAAGAGGTCAGGTAAATTTGTGATAGAAAGGCGTTTTACTATTCTTGTCTTTTGGCCTGTACTTTCCCGTTACTACCGGTATATACATAACCCTTCTCCTGCTTTTTTCACCATAGTGAGGCGATCGCTGCACCCTGTGCCAGATACGTCCGTCGTGTACGGTAAGATCTCCTGCATTGATGTCAAACCCGATTTCTTTCGGGTCAGATGTATTATCAATAAAATATTTTTTTCTGAACAATAATCTCAGCATGCCTTGTTTATGGGTTCCCGGAAGAACACGGAGCCCGCCATTTTCAAAAGGGCAATTATCCAGGTGTAACCCCACGTTCAGCATGGGCATAATGCGCTGTCCCATGAAAAGATCTCTCGGGCTGTCAGTATGCCAACCCATTTGTGTAAAAGCGCTGTTCTTTGTATTAATATAGTTGTTTACCACCAGGCCATCTTTTTCATTTTCCCCTATCCGGCCTTCATAAGGATTTACAAATTCCAAAATAGCCTGGAGACGCGGATCCTGGAGAAATTCATGAAGCGCGATGCTGTAATGAGAAGTAAAACAAAATCGCTGGATCGTTTTATTACCGTGTTCGTCTTTTCCAAACTTGAGAGGTACCCCGTTTATTTTTTCTATGCCCTGTTCAAGCCATTCTTTTTCAATGCGATGAATTTCTTTTAAAAACAACTGAACATTTTCTACCGAAAGAAAATTTCTGAAAATAATCACCCCATATTTATCAAAAAAACTCTTCTGCTCTTTTGTCAAGTTAGTATCAAGTGTGAAATCCGCTATTTGGAATTTATCCATATTTCAACAAATTAATCGTTCGCCTAAAAATACAAGTCAATCAAAGAAAAAATGACCCACTACACTAATTCTATGGTTGGATACGGCTATTAAAGATCAGAAGTAGATGTGAATTTTCATAATAGAAGCTATCAATTAAATATACATCAAGATTTTGATTTTATATAAAATTGCAATTCACGAAAAATAAATCAAATAGTACAAAAAAATATCCGAAACCGGATCCCCGAACTAAGCCTGGCAACAAATGATAGCATAAAATGCTCAAGCCGGCTTAACAATCTTTCGATTCCACACAGGGCTACACTATATTTTGATCCTGATTGAATAATAGAACGACTCCACATATCATTTTACAAACGTACTGCTGTCCTGGATCTGCCTGCCAGAACCTGGTAGAGTTTTTCAAATGATCCCAGCGTTTTATAAAGGTCATGTTGCTGGATATATTCCAGGCTCTTTTCACCCATTCTCCTGTAAAGTTCATCGTCAGTCATAATATTCTCTATGTATTGAACGATGGCGGTAATATCGCCTTCCCTGAATAAATAACCATTCATATTGTCGTTTACCAGCTCGACTAATGCACCTGCATTTACTGCAATGACAGGAAGACCGGAAGCCATTGCCTGCAACGTAGCCAGGCTGAGCAGTTCGGCAATACTTGCAATTATAAAGCACCGACTTAGTTTATAAAAATAGGGTAAGTCCTCATCGGGAACAAAACCTGTGAAGATAACGTTGTCTGCAATACCTAATTGATGTGTAAGTTTCTCTAAGGCGGTTTTTCTGATCCCTTTGCCTACCACTACGAAGCAAAAATCAATTTTCTTAATTGCTTTTGCCACTGCCTGAAGTATTTCTTCAATATGTTTTTCCGGATCCAGTCTGCCCACATAGAGCAATATTGGTTTATCAGGGATGGAATATTTTTCTTTTATTAAATGGGTGCTTCCTGCAGGATTAAAACTTTCCAGGCTGATACCACTTGAAATTGCAATGACATCCACCTTCAATTTCGGCCTGATTAGCAGCGCACCCGTTTCAGTTGGAGTTGTCACGAGGTCTACCTGGTTAAAAACCCTGGAAAAATCTTTCCATAAAAAGTTTTCAAACCGCCTCCTGAAATTTTCTCCATGTACGTGAACGGTAAAATTCTCCGGCATGAAATGATTGGTGCCGATAATAGGAATTTTCAAATGCCTGTTTACCCGAACGACCTCTTTGCTTATTGAAAAATGATCCTGGATATGTATGATATCCGGCTTAAAATTCTGGATGATTTGACTGACCCTGGATTTAAGAAACAATGGTATGGGGATGCGAATAGAAGGATAATATATAGCTGATACAGAGGGTAACCCATAGACATCAAGATTATCTATTTTCTTTTTGGAAGAACGCACAGAGTCTGAGGGGGCCATGACCGCGATCTCGTGACCTTTTTCCTGGAGCAGTGGGCCAATTCTGCAAACAAAATAATATACACCATTTATATGGGGATAATAGGTATCTGATACAAAAAGAATTCTCATATTTTTTTTCGAATCGACTTAACAAGATAAATTAAAATGATCGCCAGGGCCGTAACAATTGTAAAAGCAGCAAAAAAGTTCAGGTAATGGCTGATCTGTTTATAAGCATTTCCGAAAACTAATCCTATGCCCAGGTAGACCACATATTGCAAAGCTGACGTAAAAAGGCAGATTCGTATGAATCTGTGATAAGGAATCCTGGCATTTCCGGCAAGATAAATACCGGCAAACCCAATTCCCAGGGTTATTTTCGAAAGTGATATGGTTTTATTGGGATTAGAATCAAAATAAGAACGCACCCTCTCTATGTTTTCAGGCCTCAGGCCAAATCTTTTAGCGATCTTTTTCAAAAACCTGGGTACCCCCCACCGGCCGAGCATATAACAAAGGGAGTCACCAGTGATATCGCCAATCACAATGATGGGATACACGATGAAAAGATTCAGGAAACCCCCAGTACATAAAAATCCTGCAATCACCGCCAGTATTGGACCTTCCACGATAGCTAAGGGGAATAGTATTAAGTATTTGTAATGATATAATAAATTGAAAATATTTTCCAATAATAAACCTTTAGGTTAAAAATAAAGATATTAAGTAAATACAGTATTATTGGTGCTAAAAAACAGACAATTCAGAAAACTTCTCAGAAACTCACCGACCTGCAAAAAAGCTGTATGAAATATAAATTCTCTATTTCAAGTATAAAGCTCATTAAAAATAAAATTTTTTCTTCCAAACCCAGTATTAAAGGCTTTTCATTCACAACGGTGCTTTTCTTTTTTGACATCGATTTCGATTTTTCTGATGTTTCGATCCTGTTCTGTTAAAAAAACATAAATTGATATGGTGTAATTTAGAGAGATGAAAGAAATACGTGACATTATCAGTGCCTTTGATAAAGCACAAAAGCTGGGAAAGCAAACAGCTTTGGCCACTGTGGTTCATGTAGATGGCTCCTCCTACCGCCGGCCCGGTGCACGCATGCTCATCACAGAAGATGGTGAGCTGACCGGAGCAATAAGCGGAGGTTGTCTGGAACGTGATGCTTTACAGAAAGCCTTGCTCGCGATGATGGAGAAAAGATCCAAACTGGTGACTTATGATACGAACGATGAAGATGATGCAAAACTGGGAATGGGCTTAGGATGCAATGGCATTATTCAAGTGTTGATAGAGCCCATTGACTCATCTGATCAGGATAATCCCATTCAATTTTTGAAAATGATAGTCAGCAAGCGTCAGCAAAATGTTTTAATTACATTGTTTTCCTTGCAGAATAAGAGGGATGCACAATATGGAACATGTTTACTTGTTCCAGAAGATGGCAATATTTCCGGTGATGTACCGATTTTAAAAGATATTTTAACAACAGATGCAAAAGGGGCTTTGACAAATAAGAATTCATCCTTCAAAAATTATAGCACAGGCAATAACAACCTGACGGCATTTATCGAATTGATAAAACCACCTGTTTCCATTGTCATAATTGGTGCAGGGAATGATGCAATGCCATTGGTAAAAATGGCTGATATACTCGGATGGGAGACGACAGTTGTGGATGGAAGGCCCAACTATGCAAAAAAAGAAAGATTTGTCTCTGCATGCCAGGTGCTGGTTTCAAAACCTGAAAATGTGCTGGATAAATTAACAGTTGATGACGAAACTGTTTTTTTACTAATGACGCATAATTATAATTATGACCTTGCGATGCTCCGTGCTTTGCTGGCAAGAAAGCTGGTCTATGTCGGATCTCTAGGGCCAAGAAAAAAATTAGACAGAATGATAGAAGGGCTGAAGGAAGAAGGTGTCTCCCTGACCCATGAACAGCTTTCCAGTTTATACGGACCGGTTGGACTTGATGTAGGCGCTGAAACAGCAGAAGAAATAGCGTTATCTATTTTAGCAGAAATAAAAGCCGTTCTCTCTTCAAAAAGCGGTCAATCACTCAGAATAAATACAGAGGCAATACATTCGCGTTCAGATCTGCTAATTGAGCAGGTTGATATTCACAAAGAATAAATACTTTAAGTTATTTGGATCATGTTTTTAAAATAAATAATTGCGGAGCGATATTGCTTGCAGCCGGGGCTTCTGTCCGCCTTGGTAGGCCAAAACAATTGCTCACCTATAAAGGCAAAAGTTTCTTACAAAACATGGTAGCTGCTGCAATAGGTTCTCATTTAAATCCAATCGTTGTTGTGCTTGGTGCACATGCAACATTAATTACCGGTCTGATCACTGAAAATAATATTCACATTGTGCATAATAAAGATTGGGAAGAAGGTATTGCTTCTTCTATCCGTTGCGGCATCCGGGAGCTTGGAAAAATAAATCCGGCTTCTGATGCGGCCCTCATAATGGTTTGCGATCAGCCGTATATTAATTCTTCTTTGCTCAATGACCTGCTCGCAGCACAGCGAAAAAGCGGGAAACCCATTGCGGCCGCTTACTACAGCGGTATTGCAGCCACCCCGGCACTTTTTTATAAAACTTTTTTTCCTGAATTGCTTTTATTAAAAGGTGACAAAGGCGCCGGTAAGATTTTGAAGCAACAAACTGACCTGGTCACTATTGTTCCTTTTCCATTAGGTGCAATTGACATTGATACTAATGAAAACTATGAAGAACTGAAAAAGGACGATTAACAAGACCCTTTCTATACATTTAGAATACCTGGGATAGAAAATAAATTTTGTTGTAGTGATTGTAAATGATAATTTGAAGAATTGCCTGAAAAGTATATGACTCAATCAACCGAAAGGAACTAATGATCGCAGATAAATATAATCGTATTCATAATTATCTCCGCATTTCGCTGACGGATAATTGCAACCTGCGTTGTTTTTACTGTATGCCGGAAGAGGACTATGAGTTTACACCGTCTTCCCGGTTAATGCAGCCACAGGAAATTGGAACCCTCGCAAAAATATTCGTGGCATTGGGAGTGAATAAGATCAGGCTTACCGGCGGGGAACCCCTGGTTCGCAAAGATGCGGCTGAAATAATACTTTCCTTATCAAAACTTCCGGTAAAACTTACACTAACAACCAATGGTTCGAGGCTGCATGAATTCGTGGATGTGCTCGAAGAAGCGAATATCCGGTCTCTGAATATCAGCCTAGACACACTTCAATCTGAAAAATTTCAATTGATCACCCGCAGGGACCAGTTTCAAAAAGTGTATGAAAATATTCAACTATTATTTAAAAAGAATTTCCACGTAAAGGTGAATATGGTAGTGATGAAAGGATTGAATGATCATGAGATCAATGATTTTGTAGAATGGACAAAACATGAGCCCGTGCATGTGCGCTTTATTGAATTCATGCCTTTTACCGGCAACCATTGGAACAGCAATAGAGTTTTTACTTTGCAGCAGATGCTGGATGCGATCAAAGAAAAATATGAGATCATTCGTCTGCAGGATGAAAAACATGATACGGCTAAAGGATATAAAGTGCCGGGACACCAGGGAACTTTTGCCATCATCAGCACCATGAGCGCTAATTTCTGCGCTAATTGTAACCGCATGCGTTTGACTGCAGATGGAAAAATGAAGAACTGTCTTTTTTCGAAACAGGAAACTGATTTGTTATCAGCATTAAGAAAAGGTGAAGATGTAGCACCGCTTATTTATAAAAGCATCCAAAGCAAAGCAAAAGAGTTAGGTGGGCAATTTACTACTGACTTCAAACATCTTCATCCAGAAGATATTCATAACAGGAGCATGATTACCATAGGAGGCTGAGTTTTGACAGTCTTTTTAAATTTGATTGTTCGTTAAAACTAATGCAATGAAATATTATGTCAGCATGGTGTTAATTAGCATGGCAGTTCTTACAAAGATCAATGTGCATGCCCAGGGGAATGAAGAGCCTTATTTAAAAGTAGAAGGTGAAGTAATACAATCCCTGAAATTGTATCAATCAGATTTGGAAAAAATGAAGCGGATAACAGTAAAACACAAAGGCCATGATACAATAGAACATTCTTATACCGGTGTTCCGGTGACGGAAATACTAAACAAGGCCGGGGTTACGATGGGTAAACAGTTGCGGGGTAAGAACATGGCAAAATATCTTCTCGTTACTGCAGCAGACGGATACAAGGTAGTTTTTTCACTCGTCGAATTGGATTCAAGCTTCAATGACAAACAGGTAATTCTTGCTGACAAAATGGATGATAAGCCTCTTCCGGATAGTTTTGGCCCATTTCAAATTATTGCAGCTGGTGAAAAAAAACCGACCCGAAGTTGTTATCACGTTACACCTTTTATTATCCGGTCGGTAAGTGATTGATCATGAATCATGACTATTTTAATAGAAAATAACCTTCATAATTTATTATGATCGGTGTAGCAGAAGCCAAGGAAATAATTGATAAGAATACGATCACGCTGACGCCTGCAAAATGCATCCTTGGCGTGGCTGTAAGAAAAGTATTGGCAGAGGATGTTTATTCTTCGATAAGTATTCCGCATTTTGATCAATCATCTGTGGATGGATATGCATTTTCCTTTAATGAATGGCTATTGCATAAAAAATTAAAAATTACAGGTGAGATAGCTGCCGGAAGTAAAGAAGTGAATACTCTTCCACCTGCTAGTGCTGTCCGCATCTTTACCGGTGCTGCCGTTCCCGCCGGCGCTGATACCGTAGTGATGCAGGAAAAGGTTACCGCTCAAAATGATGAGTTGGTCATTCATGATGAAAACCCTGTTGCCGGAAGTTATGTTCGAAAAAAGGGTTCTGAAATACAGGCCGGTGCATTGGCATTAGAAAAAGATACTGTTTTGTCTCCCGCAGCTATTGGATTTTTGGCAATGTTGGGTCATACAGAAGTAACTGTTTATCCCGATCCTACGATCAGTATTATTATCACGGGCAATGAATTACAAAAACCCGGCAATCCATTGCAGCATGGCCAGGTATATGAATCGAATTCATCCGCGTTGATTTCTGTTTTACATCAATTAAATTTCAATAAAGTGGAAGTGGTCTATGTGACTGATGAATCTAACTTGATTACCGCGACTTTAAAAAATGCTTTGCAAGAAAATGATGTTGTGCTGCTGACTGGTGGCATCAGTGTTGGCGATTATGATTTTGTGTTGCAGGCAGCCACCGAGTGCGGGGTTCAAAAACTTTTTCATAGCGTAAAACAGCGGCCGGGGAAGCCATTATATTTTGGCAAGAAGGAAGCCAAGCTGGTGTTTGGTTTGCCTGGTAATCCTGCATCGGTGCTCACCTGTTTTTATCAATATGTTTTACCCGCTTTTGAAAAATTGAGTAAACGAAAACTTGCTTTGCAAATCATCCGTGCGCCTTTAGCCAAAACATTTCAAAAGGCTGCGGGTCTCACCCATTTTTTAAAAGGGAAGTATGACAGGAAAACCGCAACGCCATTAGATGCACAGGAATCGTACAGGCTCAGTTCTTTTGCCCGGGCCAATTGCCTGATACAAATTAATGAGGAGGTAACGATATGTAAAGAAGGAGAATTAGTTGATGTACATTTATTACCAGGTTAATTCATCGGTATGGAAACCATCATTATTTTTTACATACTGCTATTCCTGGTCGCATTTTTATATTCATCAGTTGGTCATGGTGGCGCCAGCGGCTACCTGGCCCTGATGGCCATTTTCAGCATTTCGCCTGAAGTAATGAAACCCACAGCTTTACTGCTGAACCTGTTTGT
>JBIOGV010000122.1:0-10390 GCA_044448365.1 Chitinophagales bacterium | reverse complement strand
TTTTAATTCACTGTTTGGAGCATTAATAATCGTTGTATATGTTACTACATTGGATGAAACTGATGGCTGCAAGCGAATTTCAAGTAAAGAACCTGTAAAAACATCGTCAGGAAATGCATCTACGGTAAACGTTGCTTTTTGTCCACTCTTTACATTGCCAATATCTGCTTCATCTACGGCGGCTCTTACCTGCATCTGTGTAAGATCTTTTGCAATGCTGAATAAAGTAGGTGTATTAAAACTGGAAGCTACTGTTTGCCCCTCACTCACATTTCTTGAAAGAACAGTTCCGTCAATAGGTGAATAGATATTTGCCAAAGAAAGATTTTTTTGTGCAGCCTGTAGTTGTGATTGAGCAGATTTTACATTTGCATCCGCTACCTTATAAGAATTTTGAGCTGTTTCCAGATCGGCCTTGCTGATAGCGCCCGCCTTATATAATTCAGATTGCCGGTTGAAATTACCCAGCGCATATGATTGTTGACTTTCCGCTTGCTGCAATATTCCAACAATCTGTTGCACCTGCGCATTCAAAATAGTTTTGTCTAATTCTGCAAGAAGCTGACCTTTTTTAACTTTTGAATTAAAATCAACATACACCCTGCTGATGGTTCCCGAAACCTGTGTTCCAACCGCCACAGTATCCACAGGTTGAATTGTACCGGTTGCTGTAACCGTATTCGCAATATAACCATACCGTGGTTTTTCTGTAGCTAAAACTATTTCCGTATTTCTTCCTTTTATTATCCATACTACTGCTGCTACTGCAAGTGCCAGGAAGATTGAAATCCATAATATCCTTTTTCTTTTTTTCATATCTTTTCTTTTATCTACAATGTAATGGGCTGTCCCATGTAGAACTCATAAATTTTTGTGTTGAGTATAGAATTATATTTCGCCTGGATAAAATTTTGCAAGGATTGCACATATAAATTTCTTTGTACCAAGAGATCAACTGTATTAATGGCCCCAAGTTTTAATTGCTCCAGTGAAATAGTATACGCTTCACGATTAGCCTGGAATTCTGTATCAGCGCTTCTGTATTGAGCCTGTGCATTCAGCACAGATATATAAGCTTGTTCTATTTGCTGGTTTAAGGTTGTTTTAGTCTGTTCCAGCGTAAGCTTTGCCTGGTCAATTAATATTTTTGATCGTTCAACATTTGTCTTCGTTATACGATTATTAAAAATTGGAACGGCTAATGTGGCTCCGAGACGCTGGTAAAGATTATCATTTAATTGACTAAAATATTTTGTGCTTTGGTTATCTGAATAACCCGTTGAAATAGATCCCCCGATATTGATTGATGGTTTATAACCCGCCCTTGCTTTTTGTTCTTCAACTTCAGCAACCTGTATCTGTAGTTCATTGTATTTTATTTCAGGCCTGTTTTGCATGGCAATGCGTTGGGCCTGTATTAGAGATGGTATTGCCTGTTGCGCTATGAGCGTATCAGGTATTATCGGTTGAAAATCCGTGGTCGTGGGTAATTGTAATATTTGTTTTAATGTAAGTACATTTTGGCGATATTGGTTTTGTGCTGAAACAAGATTATACTCATCGCCTGCAGTTTGCGCCTGGAGTTGCAACAGGTCTTTTTTTGAAATGCTCCCTGCATCAAAACGGGTTTTGCCCTGTTCATATTGGGCCTGCGAAGATTTTACGAGTTCCTGGCTGTAAACAATATTTTCTTCCGCCAGTAAAATATTTAAATAGGCCTGTGTGATCTGGAGTGTAATATCATTTTGTGCAACTGTCACATTCAAATTCGCAGCCTGTACCTGTAAACCTTTTGATTTTATATTATAATTCAGATAACCTCCCTGGTAAACAGTCCATGACGAACTAAGTGAATAATTTCCTGCCAGGCTTGATTGTGTTTGAAAACCACCAACAACAGGATTGGTATTGCCACTGTGAGTAAAAGATTGTGTTGCAGTACCTGACAAATTTGGATATTTTGAGGCTCTCGCCAGCAGGAGGTCCTGTTCGCCTAAACGTTCGTCAAGACGGATGATGTTGACCTGTATATTATTTTGCTTTGCATATTCAATGGTGCTTGCAAGATCCCATTTCACAATAGAAGTAATAAAACTGGTGTCCTGTGCCTTTAATGTAGAGCTGATTATAATAAAGCCTGTATATAAAAATAAATTCTTCTTCATACTCCTAACTTTTATTTTTATCCCCGGAAGACGAGATACAAATTTTTTTAATTTGACGTTGAATGATTGTCTAATCATGCGCTAATATTTTGATATGTTATGAGTGGTAATTCTTAGAAACAAAACATATACCATTCACAAAAGAATATAAATATCTATGTATGTTGTTGAATTGTTAAACTGGTGGCATCGTACTATTATTGGAACGTTTGCAGCCGAAAATAAAATGACCTAAGGATGATGTCAGGACGTTACTTGAAAGTAGTTCTTCGAATTCCGGGAAGGCAGGTTGATCTTTCCTTAATTTTTATACACGGATGGTCTCAAAAAAGAAAGCCCCGCTGTAGAAACAGAGGGCCTCTAACGATTGCTTGCCATATGAAAAAAAGTTCTGTACTATCTTTGTGCTGCTTTAGCAGCTTTGATTTTTATGCCTCAACGATTCTTGCTGCCAACGATTGCCTGCCATAGAAATCATTTCTGGAACAAAAATAAACCGAGGCAGAATAGTATTCTGGTCAAGTTGGGAACGATTTCATGATGCCAAAGTATATTTGATTTAGCCAAAACCCTTAACTGTATTGGGTTCCAGACAAATAATTTGATTATGGCCAACCGGTTTGCAGATTCTTTATTTCAGCTCGTACATTCCCTTCAAAAGTCGGAAAAACGAAATTTTAAGCTCTATATTAAAAGAAGCTCCGCTAAGGAAGACCTGAAGATCATCCAGCTTTTTGATGCTATTGATAAATTAAATGAGTACGATGAAAAGCAATTCCTGAAAAAATTGCCTGGCATTACAAAAACACAACTGGCAAACTTGAAAACTCATCTCTATAAAGAACTGCTGGCAAGCCTTCGCCTGATCAAAACAACCGACAGCATCGATATGCAAATACATGAGCAGCTTGATTATGCCCGCATTCTGTATAATCGCGGCCTTTATATGCAAAGCCTTAAGATATTAGAAAAGGTAAAAGAGCTTTCACAGTCCTATTTCCAGGACAGTCTTCTTGGCCAGGCCATATCATTGGAAAAAAAGATTGAAACACTGCATATTACCCGCAGCATGAGGGACAGGCCCGACCGTTTAACCGAAGAAGCCATTGAAGTAAATGAAAGAAGAAGGAATATTACCAAACTATCCAACCTGGCTTTACAGATGTATAGCTGGTATGTAAAATACGGACATGCAAGAAATGAAATAGAAGAAAAAAAAGTAAAAAAATATTTCATTCAGAATCTGCCATCAAATGCACGGGTGTTAAGTGGTTTTTATGAGCGCTTATACCTGTATCAAAGTTCATGCTGGCATGCTTTCATTCGCCAGGATTTCCTGATGTATTACCGGTATGCACAAAAATGGATCGATCTTTTCAATGAACATTCTGTAATGATCACGGTAGAACCGGGTCATTACATAAAAGGGATGCATAATATTCTGAATGCACATTTTGATCTTCGTAATTATAAAGGGTTTGCCGTAGCCCTTCATTCCTTTGAAGAATTTGCTGCGGGACCTATAGCCAACCAGCATGAAAATTTTAAGGTGCAAACCTTTATTTACCTGTACACGGCAAAGATCAACCAGCATTTTATGCATGGCACTTTTAAGGAAGGGTTGTCATTGGTGCCCTATATTGAAGAGAAACTCAATGAATACGCGCTTTATTTTGACAACCATCGGGTACTTGTTTTTAATTATAAAATAGCCACCCTTTATTTTGGAAGCGGCGAATATGCTGTCTGTATTGATTATCTCTACAGAATTATCAATGATAATGTCGATCTGCGTTACGACATCCAATGTTATGCCCGCTTACTTCACTTGCTGTCACATTATGAATTGGGAAATTTTGACATTATGGATTCACTGATCAAATCTGTTTACAGATTTATGACCAAAATGGAAACCATTACAGTGATCGAAGAAGAGGTTTTTAAATTTTTAAGATCTGCTTTCAGATTTTCACGTCGTGAACTAAAACCGGAGTTTGAAAAATTATTAAATAAGGTGAAACGATTTGAAAAGAGTCGTTTTGAAACGCGTTCACTGGCTTATCTCGATATTATTTCCTGGCTTGAAAGCAAAGTGTACGAAAAACCAATGAGTGAAGTGATTCATGAAAAATACCTGGCAAGTAAAAGAAGACTAAACTGAATTGAAGAAGTTTTACAAATAGAGGAATCATTTCTACATTACTCCATTACGTACGTTTTCCGAAAATGACTTTGCCCCAGGTCTTGTATTTTTTACCATGTCTTCCTCATCATTTTTAATGAATCGAATTTTTCTGAAATACCGTCCACAAAATCATCAAACTTATTTTTCAGATCATTGGCTTTGCGTGAGATTTTTCGACGGGTTTCAGACCCTTTTTCAGGCGTCAGCAAAAGCCCGGTCACGAGACCGAAGTAAATCCCCATAATAATTTTGAGCCTATAATTGTTCTTTTTTAGTATGACTGATCTTTATATAGCATAAAATATCATGGCATCCCGGTATTTTCTCTTTTACCGGATGTGGCTCCGTACAAAAATCAATTGATTTGCTGCCGCAGGTCATATTTTCTGATTTTTTGTGTATGTAACTTAATACCAGATTTAAAGCTTGAGTTATGAAAAAATATTTTTCATTGTTATGTCTTATGGCCTTAGGCATTATTTGCTCAGGCCAGTCATGGACAAAACAATACGACCGGGTTGATGCCTGCAATTGTGGGTTGGCTTTAGTAGTTAAAAGTGGAAAGTTTGGATATGTAAGTGAACAGGGGAAGTTGTTGGTTCCGCTTATTTATGATGAAGCAATGGCTTTTTCCGAAGACAGGGCAGGGGTAATGGTAGATGGAAAATGGGGATTTATTGATATTAAGGGTAATGAATTTGTGAAGCCTCAGTATTCCGAAGTTTATTCATTCCATGATGGATTGGCAGTGGTCAGTAAAGGAGAAAATTACGGATTTCTTGATACCACAGGCAATGTAGTGATACCACTTCGCTATAGCAATGCGCGCAGTTTTGGAGATGGTCTTGCCCCGGTAAGCAATCAGAAAGGTTTGTGGGGTTATATTGACAAAACCGGGAAAGAAATAATTTCTTTCCGCTTCAATTATGCCACATCCTTCAGCGACGGTGCAGGACGTGTTTTGGTGGATACTAAATGGTTTATTATTGATAAGCAGGGAAAGCTTACTAAAGATGAATGAATCGAACCATTCAAAAAAGATTATTCTTTACCAGAAAGAAACATCCTGACTTTAATAGCAGGAAAATGGAAACCGTCCCGACTAAGTCGGGACGGTTTTTGTTTTTGGGTGAGATGACTATGCAGCCAGCGATTGAATTTCTATTTGTCTTCTGTCGCACTTGCGACGCAACAGAAGCACAATAGTAGCAATGCAGTTGGCTACATATTCCTCCTGTACTGCCCTCCCACTTCATACAAAGCATGCGTGATTTGTCCAAGTGAGCAGTATTTTACGGTTTCCATTAATTGTGTAAAGAGGTTGCCGTTATTGATTGCAACATCTTGTAACTTCTTTAACTCAACCTCAACCTTATCCTCGTTCCGTTTCCAAAATGCATGCAGGTTCACAATTTGCTGCTCTTTTTCTTCTTTAGTGCTTCGAATTACTTCATTGGGGATAATTGTTGGACTTCCTTTTTTATTAAGGAAGGTATTCACTCCTATCAATGGTAATTCCCCCGTATGTTTGAGGTGTTCATAATAAAGGCTTTCTTCCTGTATCTTATTTCTCTGGTACATTCTTTCCATTGCTCCCAATACGCCACCTCTTTCTGTGAGTCTGTCGAATTCTTTCATCACGGCTTCTTCCACGAGATCCGTTAATTCTTCAACGGCAAAACTTCCCTGTATGAAATTTTCAGTTTTTGCAGAACCTAATTCACGATTGATAATTAGTTGAATCGCCATGGCTCTTCTCACACTTTCTTCCGTTGGTGTAGTGATGGCTTCATCATACGCATTCGTATGAAGGGAACTGCAATTATCATAAATGGCATAGAGCGCCTGCAACGTAGTTCGTATGTCATTAAAATCTATTTCCTGGGCATGCAGGCTCCGACCTGATGTTTGTATATGATATTTCAACATCTGGCTGCGTTTGTTGGCCTTATATTTATACTTCATGGTCTTAGCCCAGATTCGCCTGGCTACTCTTCCAATAACACTATATTCAGCATCCATTCCATTACTGAAGAAAAAAGAAAGATTGGGAGCAAAATCATCAATATTCATTCCGCGGCTTAAATAATATTCCACGTAGGTGAAACCATTGGCCAACGTGAATGCAAGCTGGGTAATAGGATTAGCACCGGCTTCTGCAATATGATAACCACTGATGCTTACACTGTAAAAATTCCGGACTTTATTTTGAATAAAATATTCCTGCACATCACCCATTATTTTCAAAGCAAATTCAGTTGAAAAAATACAGGTATTCTGTGCCTGGTCTTCTTTTAGAATATCTGCCTGTACAGTCCCACGAACCTGTGACAGGGCTTCGTTCTTTATTTTTTCATATACATCTTTTGCCAAAACTTCTTCTCCTGATAATCCAAGTAATTTTAATCCAAGACCATTATTTCCGTCCGGCAATCTTTCGGGAGAAGAAGGATTAAAATAGGATGGGTTGATAAGATGTTTAAATTTTTTATTTATTATTTCATTCACTTCTTTCCACTTGCCTTTTTCCTCTAGCCATTTTTCACATTGTTGATCGATCGCAGCATTTAAAAAAAAAGCAAGCAACATTGGAGCGGGCCCGTTTATGGTCATGCTGACAGAAGTTTTGGGGCTGCAAAGGTCAAAACCGCTATACAATTTTTTTGCATCATCAACTGTCGCAACGCTTACTCCGCTGTTTCCGATCTTTCCATAAATATCGGGACGATGATCAGGATCTTCACCGTAAAGCGTTACACTATCAAAAGCAGTGGATAATCTTTTTGCCGGCTGATCAAGAGAAACGTAGTGAAACCGCCTGTTGGTTCTTTCGGGCGAACCTTCACCTGCAAACATTCTTGTAGGATCTTCTCCTTCACGTTTTAATGGAAAAACTCCCGATGTAAAAGGAAAACGACCGGGAGCATTTTCCTGTGCCTGCCATTTTAATATGTCACCCCAGTCTTTGTATTTGGGTAAAATAACTTTTGGGATCCTTGTTCCTGATAAACTGGTTGTAAACATTTCCTGCCTGATTTTTTTATCACGAACATTGTATTCATAATAATCCTGCTCATAAGCCTTTATTTTTTCGGGCCAGTTTTGGATCAGCTTACGGCTGACAGGGGTCAGCTGATCGGTATAAAATTTTATCTGATCCTGGATCTGTTTTAATAAAGCATCATCGGACTTTTCCTTCATGATCTCCAGGGCACCCTTTAATTGATATAGTTTCGATGCAATGCTGGATTGCTCTTTTACGAGTTCATCATATTCGCGGATAATAGAAGTAATCTCACTTAAATAACGAACACGGTCCGATGGAATGATCGCCTGTGAGACCTTCGCTGTTTTATTAAATCGGAAGTTGCCAAAACTTACGTTGGTTTTTTTCTCAATGGCTTTTAGCATTAGCTCAAATAAATGATTCACTCCATCATCATTAAACTTACTTGCCATTGTTCCAATGATCGGCAATTCAGTATCACCTGCAGTAAATAAGTGATGATTGCGTTTGTATTGTTTTCGTACATCTGCCAATGCATCCAACGCCCCGGCCTTATCAAATTTATTAATAGCAATAAGATCAGCATAGTCAAGCATATTGATCTTCTCAAGCTGTGAAGCGGCGCCATATTCCGGTGTCATCACGTACATACTTACATCACAATAGCCCAAAATAGATGCATCACTTTGTCCTACCCCCGCACTCTCAAGAATAATAAAATCGAATTCAGCTTCTTTACAAACATCAATTGCTTCGTCTATATGACCGCTCAATGCTTTATCACTTTCCCTGGTTGCAAGACTTCTCATATAGGCTCGCGGATGAGAAATTGAATTCATTCTTATCCTGTCACCAAGTAGTGCACCGCCGGTTTTTTTCTTGGAAGGATCAACAGAAATAACAGCAAGGGTTTTACCGGGGAAATTGTTTAAGAATCTGCGAACGATTTCATCCGTGACTGAAGATTTACCTGCGCCTCCTGTGCCCGTAATTCCCAAAACCGGAATAACCATTTCGGATTTCGGATTTCGGATTTCGGATTTTAATACACCATTCTCCGCATTTGTGATTTCTCTTGCAATTTTTCGAATGTCTTTCACTTCACCTAAAGGCATTCCGTTTTTAAATTCAATTTTTCCATTCAAAGAAATGTCGCATTGCTTAATCACTTCTTCGATCATTCCTTCCAGCCCCATTTTTCTTCCGTCATCCGGCGAATAGATTTTGGTGATACCATATTTCTGTAATTCTTCAATTTCCTGCGGTAAAATAGTTCCTCCTCCTCCGCCAAAGATTTTTATATGCCCACAGCCGCTCTCATCGAGCAGGTCTTTCATATATTTAAAGAACTCTACATGCCCTCCCTGGTAACTCGTAATGGCAATGCCCTGTACATCTTCTTCAATAGCGGCTTCAACAATTTCTTTGACACTGCGGTTATGACCCAGGTGAATAATTTCCACACCCTTGCCCTGCAAAATGCGGCGCATGATATTAATAGCCACATCATGGCCGTCAAAAAGAGAGGCGGCCGTAACAATACGGATTTTATTTTTAGGCTGGTAACTCATTGCTTACATCGTCAAGCAAAAATAAACTAAATGCAACCAGTTTTGAATTATGCAAAATAATAGAACTCACTGGCAATAAAGCGGGGTTATATTAATTTTGTCAAATGCAGTCAATGATCGATGCCGTTTCTCAATTATATAAAAGCTGGAAAGGAAAAGCACCCGAACGATTGGAGGTATTGCCTCAAAGCGGAAGCGAAAGAAGATATTTTCGTTTGCATGACAACAATGGATCCATTATTGGCGCTTATGGCGCTAATATAAAAGAAAACGAAACCTTCATTTATTTCTCAAATCATTTTCAGAAAAAAAATCTTCCGGTTGCCAATATTCTTGCGATAAGTGATGATATCAGCACTTACCTGCAGGAAGATTTTGGGGACCTTTCATTACTCAAAATTCTCGAAACCGAGGGATTTACTGCGAATGCTTATTTACTTTTCAAAAAAAGCCTTGAAGCTTTAGCAGGCTTGCAAATAAAAGGTGATGAAGGATTAAATTATAATCTCTGTCTTACCAATGCAGAGTTTGGAAAGCAAGCCATCATGGCTGATCTTCTTTATTTCAAATATTATTTCTTAGATGCATTGCGCCGGCCCTACGATAAACAAAAACTAATCAATGATTTTGAAGCACTGAGTACTTATTTAACCCATACAGAGTATAAATATTTTATGTTTCGTGATTTTCAAAGCCGGAATATTTTAGTAAAATCCCCTTCTTTTGGAGGGGGTGAGGAGGAGGCTTCCATTCATTTCATAGATTACCAGGGTGGCATGAAAGGAGCACCTCAATATGATGTAGCTTCCATGCTGTGGCAGGCAAGAGCAAACCTGCCGGATGAATGGAAGGAGAATTTGTTGAATGATTATATGAATGCATTTGAAGATTTAATTCAATCATCGCCCGACAGAAATATTTTCCGTAGCCAGTACAATGGATATGTGTTGATTCGATTATTGCAGGTATTAGGTGCCTACGGCTTTCGTGGGTTATTTGAACGCAAAGCACAATTCTTAACCAGCATTCCCCTGGCTTTAAAAAATTTGAAATGGTTTTTTGAAAATCAAAGTCTTGGTATTTCTGTGCCGGAATTCGGAAAAGTTTTGGGGATTTGTATTCATGAGGATATTATCAAACAATTCACTCCATTACAGGCTACCGAAACAACTCCATTGATAGTTACCATAAATAGTTTTTCGTATCGTAATGGAATTCCTGAAGATGAAACAGAGAATGGAGGAGGTTTTGTTTTTGATTGCAGGGGTCTATTAAATCCCGGTCGCATTGAAGAGTTTAAAACCCTGCACGGCCGCGATAAGGCTGTGATGGATTATATTGAACAGCAAACCAGGATGACCGAATTCCTGAACAGCGTTTTTGACATTGTTGATATTTCAGTAGAGGATTATATCAGGCGGGGATTTAAAAGTTTGATGGTCAGTTTCGGATGTACGGGTGG
>JBIOGV010000121.1:0-10478 GCA_044448365.1 Chitinophagales bacterium | reverse complement strand
TTTTCACAACCGTCAACCTGCCAACCTCCATTTATGATAAATTTCCAGGACCAATCAAGCGGCCCCGGAACCTTATCCTATACCTGGAGTTTCGGAAATGGTTCAAACTCCATTTTACAAAACCCCAGTACTATTTATAATACGGCCGGAACTTATCCAGTTCATTTGGCCGTGCAAAGCAATCTTGGCTGTAATGGTTCCATCACAAAAAATATTGTTGTTGCGGGTAAAATAACCGATTTTAAAACCCCTGCTACTATTTGCATCGGTCAAACCGTTAATTTTCAAAACAACTCATCTCCCTCACCGGTTTCATCTTCCTGGACCTTTAGCGATGGCACAACTTCTTCTCAAATTAACCCGGTAAAAACATTTTTAACAGGAGGCACTTACCAGGTAAAGCTTATCAATAATTATGGAAATTGCAGTGATTCAATAACCAAAACGATAACCGTAATTTCGTCACCAACTATTGATTTTACAACAAATGACAGCACTGCATGCAGTGCACCTTTTACTGTTCAGTTCACGGATAAAAGTATTGGAGCTTCAACATGGTTTTGGGATTTCGGGGACGGTACTACTTCTACACAACAAAATCCATCTCACACCTATACAAATCCCGGGTTATATGATATAACGTTTGGCATTACATTGCCCGGAGGATGTGCTAATACAATTACGAAAGCACAATACATTAAAATACAACCAACCACTGTTACCATTACGAATGCTGGTATTGGAGGATGTATTCCTTTTACGTACAAACCTACTCCGTTTATTCAATCGGTTGACAGTGTAATTAGCTATGCGTGGGATTTTGGAGATGGAGGAACTGCTAACATAAAAAATCCTATACATATTTATAGTGTTGCAGGCAGTTATAATTTGCAACTTACCATAACGACGCAAACGGGGTGCACGCAATCAATCACGGTTCCGAACGGCGTCAGAGCAGGAACCAAGCCCACAGCCAATTTCAGTTTTGCTCCAACCACTTCCTGCGCCAGTAACCCGGTACAGTTTACCGACCTGTCCACAACATCACCGGGGGCAACGGTTATCTGGAGATGGGATTTCGGAGATGGCGTTTCCACCAATTCGCAAAATCCCAAACATATTTACCAGGATACCGGAATACTTAGCGTTAAACTGACAGTATTCAATAATGGTTGTCCTGATATTATTTCTAAACCAATAACCATATTGCCACCCGTTGCCAAATTCGGTTACAAGGTGGATTGCGCTGTGAGCCCTTTAAATGTCAGTTTTAGTGATAGCTCACTCGCTAATCCTGTCTATGGACCCATAACTTATTTATGGAATTTTGGAGATGGAACACCTACTTCTCCTCTTCCATCGCCTTCACATACTTATTCCGCCCTGGGAACTTATACAGTAACCCTTACGGTAACAAACGGAGCCTGCCCTCCCTATCCTGTATCAAAAACAATAACATTGTTCGACGAACCTGCTGATTTTTCCATAAGCAAAAACCCTGTTTGTAAGAATGAAACTTTTATCTTAAGCGCCATTAACAGCAATCCAAATAATATTAAAAATTATACATGGACCATTGGAGCCAATACAATAACTGATACAGCAACGAGCATTAAATATAGCCTTCCAAATTATGGCAACTATGATGTGACCCTGGCAATCCAGGATATCAACGGATGTATAAAATCAAAAACAATTTCAAATTACATTACTGTAAGCGGGCCAGTAGCAAACTTTTCACCGGGTGGTCCCGGATCATGCATCAATAAGCAAATAAACTTTAATGATCTTTCTACCACTTCCGGCGCTCCTATTACTCAATGGACCTGGAATTTTGGAGATGGAACCATTCAAAGTTTTGCGTCACCGCCATTTTCACATACCTATCTTCAACCCGGAAGTTATAGTGTTGGCCTTATCGTAAAGGATAATGGAAATTGTTCCGATAAAACTACGTTATCAAATATAGTGTTGATAACAAACCCGGTTGCTGCTTTCAGAGCAGATACGTTGTACTGTCCTTTAGCCCCGTTACAATTTGTGGATACTTCAACAGGTTTAGGATTAAGCTATACCTGGAATTTTGGAGATGGAGGAAGTTCTACTTTACAAAATCCAACCCATCCATATCCTGCAGGAAATAATTCTTATTCTGTAAAACTTAAGATCAAAGATCTTGTGGGATGTGAAGATTCAGTTACAAAAACTCAGTACATAAACATACGAACTCCTAAGGCCGCCTTCGATGTGATCGATACTGCGGGAATTTGCATTCCTCTTGTAACAAGCTTTACATTCAATGGCACAGACTATCAAACCTACCACTGGAATTTTGGAGATGGGAGCGGCTCTACTGCGCAGGACCCGACTCATTTTTATAATTCTTATGGAACTTTTACTCCAAAATTATATGTGATAGGCCCCGGTGGTTGCAGTGATTCGGCGCAGGCAACTGTTCATGCATACAATCCAAATACAAATACTCACATTACGTTCAACCCAACGACCGCATGCAATTCTCTGAATGCTAATTTCACTGTTAATACACCGCCCGGCATTAAGTATGAATTGCACTTCGGCGATGGTTCCATAGATTCTTCAGGACAATCCAGCCTCACGCATCTTTATGCAGGACCCGGTAATTATTCCGTGTTTGTAGCGTATACTGATTCATTTGGCTGTGATCCGAGTGTCACTATAGGTCCTGTTCATGTTTATGGAGCCCTGCCACTTTTTGGTGAGGACAAAAAAGAATTTTGTGATGCAGGACAAGTGGTTTTTAAGAATTTTACTTTGAGTAATGATGTTGTTACTTCAACTTCCTGGAATTTTGATGATGGAAGCACAGATACTGCCAAAGCACCTACACATTTTTTTGCAGCTCCCGGAACCTATATTGTGAAACTGACTGTTACTACTCTAAACCTATGCACAAGTTCATCTTCTGATACCATCCGGGTGTATCAAACTCCTTCACTGTCAATTTCCGGTAAGGATACGATCTGCATAAATAGTACCGAAGGATTTTTAGGAATACTTGGTTCTCCCGACTCAACGATTAATTGGCAATGGAATTTTGGAAATGGAATTTCATCGCAGATACAAAATCCTTCAGTTCCCTATTCATCTGCAGGAAACTTTAATATCCAACTGATAGGTTTTAATAAATTGGGTTGCGCCGATACGGCCTTTCATCCTCTTGTCGTTGCGCCACTGCCTACAGCAGATCCCGTTTCAAATCCTATCACGATCATTTCAGGCGGTTCTGCACAACTGAACATGAATTATACGGGGCCCATTGTTTCATACACGTGGTTGCCCGTTCAGAATCTTAGCTGCACCGACTGCCCGCAGCCGACAGCCAATCCGCAGTTTACAACCGATTATCATGTGCAAGTACAGGACAGATATGGATGTAAAAATTCCGGTGGCCTCACAGTAAAGGTTGTTTGCACCGGGCAGAACTTTTTTATTCCAAATACATTTTCACCCAATAACGATGGGATCAATGACAGGTTCTATCTAAGAGGCACAGGATTGTTCCGGGTTAATTCAATGATGATCTTTAATCGTTGGGGAGAAGTTGTATTTGAAAATAAGAATTTCCAGGTTAATGATCCCCTGGCCGGCTGGGATGGAATGTATAAAGGGAAAAAAGCAACTGCGGATGTTTACGTTTACCAGATCGAAATCGTTTGTGATAATGGAGAGATTATGAAATATTCCGGAAATATTGCATTAATACAATAATGTGAGACCAAATGAAAACAAGATTTAAAATATTTTTTTTGATTGCGAATTTACTCTTCAGCATTTCCATGCTTGGGCAGGATATTCATTTCTCACAGTTTTTCCAAACACCATTGCTTCGCAATCCTTCCCTCGCAGGTATTTACACCGGGGATATTCGTGTGCAGGCAGTTTACCGTGATCAATGGAATAGCGTAACAGATGCTTATAAAACCGCCTCATTGGATGGAGAATATAAAATGCCCATTGGAAAATTGAATGATTACGTAACTTTTGGGATGGAATTATTATATGACAAAGCCGGAACAATTGACTGGACATCAACCTATGTTTATCCAACTATCAATTATCATAAATCTTTAAGTGTCGACAGAAACCGGTATCTCTCATTAGGATTCATGGGAGGTATTGTACAACGGCGTCTTGACCGTTCCAAAATCACTACCAATTCAACCTATGATAATGGAACAAATGGGGAGCCTTTTACAAATAACTCTTACCTGTATGCTGATGGAAGTGTAGGCATGAGTTACAATTCAGATTTGAATGATAATCCTAATGATAATTATTACTTAGGTGTAGCGTATCATCATTTTAACAGGCCAAACGCAACTTTTTATCGTAATGCAAGTATTGAACTTTATCCCAAATGGGTTTTTTCAGGAGGCATTCGCTTTGGAGTTTCTGATTATGCGTATGTAACCGTATTGGCTGATCAATCCATACAGGGAAATTATGAGGAGACCGTTGCCGGTGCAATGTATGGTTTGAAAATAGGTGACGATCACGAGAATCCAATGTATACCATTTCTGCAGGTACTTTTCTGCGCTGGAATGACGCACTGATCCCAACTTTAAAACTTGATTATACTCCTTTCTCAGTAACCCTAAGTTATGACGCAAATATTTCCAAGCTAAAGCCCTCAAGCTATGGAAGAGGAGGTTATGAGCTCTCCGTATCTTATATTGGTTTCAGGCAAAATAAGTCAAGCGTTGGTGCAATACGCTGTCCAAGATTTTAACAGGAACCAGGCTCCGGGCAAATGAGGCAGTTACTTATCTCCCTTATTAACAAAATTAAATACGAGGGCTGCAATAAAACCACCGCCAAAACAAGCTACTAAATAGATCCAGATATTTTTCAAAGCAAACGCTTTAATGATAGTTGCTCCTACTGCAACTGCAGGATTAAAAGCACCACCCGAAATCGAGCCAAATGTGGAGGCCATCGCAAAAACGGTAAATCCAATCGCTAAACCATAAAAGCTATTCCCGGTCGTTCCCTTTGAAGTTGCCACATTCAATACAACATAAGCAAGGGCAAAAGTTCCGATCAATTCAGATATGAAAACTTTTAAAACTTTATTATCCAAATCCATGGCAACTACATTCGTGTCACCTAAATACCATCGGGCAAGCAGTGCCGCAACTCCGGCTGCAATTATCTGTACTATCATGTAAACAATGGCGTCCTGCGAAGAAACTTTTCCCCTGATCAAAACAGCTAATGTTACTGCCGGATTATAATGTCCCCCGGAAATATGTCCTCCTGCAAAGACCATTACCATTAATGTAGCACCAATAGCTAAGGCATTGCCCGTTAATGCAACAACAAGAACAAGAAAAAATGTTCCTACGAATTCTGTAATATACTTTCCCATGTAGTCAGGTTTTGGTATTTTGAAATAATATTCAAAACGAAATATCCGATTTATTTATAATAATTCAAAGAATGAAAATTGAAAACGGTCAACAAGCTCCTGATTTTTCTTTGTATGATTCGGATAAAATCAGGGTCTCACTTTCAGAATTCAGAGGACAAAATATATTATTGCTTTTCTTTCCGGCCGCCTTCACGGGTACATGCACAAAAGAACTTTGTTCGGTAAGAGATGATCTCACATGGTACAACCGGGTCAATGCAAAGATATTCGGCATTTCAGTAGATATGATCTATTCTCTTGCAAAATACAAAGAGGAACAAAAGATCAACTTCCAATTGCTCAGTGATTTTAATAAAGAAGTTTCTGCAAGTTATGGTTGCCTGTATGAAACTTTTTCCTACGGAATGAAAGGAGTTTCCAAACGATCGGCTTTTATAATTGATAAAAACGGGGTGATTCAATATGCCGAAGTTTTGGAAAAATCAACTGACCTTCCTGATTTCAATGCTATCCGGCAAACACTGCAATTGTTAAACTAAGTGTTAATTATTAAAGAAATTTTATACTCACCTTATAATCCATAATTAATTTAAACCAATCGTATAAATACGTTGTCTAAGTCAAAAAAACAGGCTATTATTGGCATAATAAAATGTAACTTTGATTCATTGAAGAGACTTTTACCCATAGTATCCTTTATTTTATTCATATCTATTCAATCACAGGCACAGTCACGTACTATTCCCGGAGATCCGGCTGAACGTATTGTAAAATTTTATCCCAACCCCGCCACCTCATTTATAACATTCGATCTCCAAAAAACAATTGAAAAGGGTTGCGATATTGAGGTTTTTAATCTTCTTGGCAAAATGGTTTATGAACAAAAAAATATTCCGCCGAGAACAACGATCAATCTCAGTGATTACAGTCGCGGAGTCTACATCTACCAACTAAGGGATCATGATGGAAAGATCCTTGACTCCGGAAAATTCCAGGTTTTTAAATAAAAACAACAACTCGTTTTGTAAAAAATTTTTATGTAGCAACTAAATTGCTATCATCAATATCTATTGCCTGGCAAGCAACAGCACCGCACTTCAGTTCAATAATTCTATTTGCGAATATTATTCTTAACTATTTTTTATTGAACCTCTGCAATTAAGAATTTTAAATATTGTGTTATTTCGATCCCGCGAACCACAGGATGATCAGGAGACTGTGTCTGAAAAACAACCTGCCTGATCTTTCTTTTCGCATCTTTAGCTGCGTTGTCAATGATCTGCAAAAACAATTCCGGTGATACAAGATTTGTACAGGATGAGGTAACCAAAAAACCGCCTGGCCTGATCAATTTCATCCCCCTGAGATTAATTTCCTTGTATCCTGCAATTGCATTTTCAATCGTTTCACGGCTTTTAGTGAAAGCGGGCGGATCAAGCATAACAACATCGTATTGCCTCCCCTCTTTTGACCACTGTTTCAATACGTCAAAAGCGTTTGTAGTTTCAAATCTTGCAATATTTTGTAAGTCGTTCAATTCTGCATTTTGCCTTGCTTGCGCTATGGCATTTTCAGAAATATCGATCCCTAGTACCGATCTGGCTCCATAGTGTGCAGCATGAATTTCAAATGCACCTGTGTAGGTGAAAGCGCCCAGCACTTCCGCATTTTTTACAATATGCTGAATGGCCCGACGATTGTCCTGTTGATCTAAAAAATATCCGGTTTTTTGGCCATTTTCCAGGTCAACGTAAAATTTTAAACCATTTTCGCTAATGATAATTTTTGTATCAAACGGATCTGATAAGAAACCTTTCTGCTGAACAAGGCCTTCTAATTCCCGAACAGGCACATCATTTCTTTCATAAATTCCCTTTGCATGAAAAATTTCCTTCAGGGCCTGTACAAAGGCATTTTTCCATTTATCAATCCCAAGAGCAAGTGTTTGGATAACAAAATAATCATTGAATTTATCAATGATCAATTGTGGCAGTTGATCCGCTTCGCCAAAAACAAGACGGCAGTTTTCAATATACCCGATTTTCTTCCTGTATTCCCAGCATTTCTTTACACGATCAATAAAAAATTCTTCATTGATCTCATCTTTATTATTCTTTGTGAGCAGCCTGATTATTATTTGAGACCTGGGATTAAAATACCCCTTTCCGGCGTACTTCCCATCATAAAAAAAAACTTCTGCAATATCCCCGGGCTGTATACCTGGATTCATTTTTTCGATCTCATTGGTATATATCCAGGGATGGCCATTTGCTATACGCGGAGATATTTTTCTCTTTAAGATCACTTTAAGCATTGTGCAAAAGTAGCCTATCGGGAAGCAAAATTTTTATCAGGAAACTATCGAAAAAAATATTTAATTTACTTTTCTACAAACCAACGGGTATGAAAGTTTTTCTAAGAGAGTTTTATTTACTATCTCTTCTGGCAGTGACTGCGTCCTGTCATTCGGTAAAAACGATCCAATCGGTTTCTGTAAAACAATTTGCAACCACCGCGAAAGAAGTTTCAGATCTGCCTTATAAAATTGTTTACGATTATTACACTATTAAATTCAAAAGAAAGCAGTTACTCCCTGAAAATTATGTAACAGGAGACACTGAAACAACTCAATTGGATGAAGTTGCTGAGGATGTAATTTCCAAATTGGAAGAAATAAAGGGAGAATATGATGAGAATCTTACAACCGCCAGTGAAATCAAAAATGTTTATGATTTGCTTCAAACCTATTTAACTTCCCTGGAAACCTTAGCAGGCGATGATTTTAATAAAGATTTTAAGCAAAAATCGGCTGACATGGGTAATAAAATGAATAATCTTATTACCAAACTGAATAGTTCCGCTGTGGCAAGGATCAGTATGCCGCTAACCCCCGGTCAATGGCTCGCTACAATGGCAACATTTCATCGTCGTAATGAATTAAAAGCTAAGCAAAAAAATCTTCTCAGAGAATATATTGATGATGCTGATACACTTGTCCAGGCAATTAACATTCACTATCATGAAATAGAAATGCCGATCATGAAATCATGGTTTGACGAAGAAAAAAAAATGATCAGGGGTCAATTTAAAAGAAGCATCGCTCCTTATCTTCAAAATGCCAACAGGCACCCTGACAGTACAGCCTCAATTGTTGCTTTTGAGTTTTTCTCTAAAATAAACCCTGTCTACTATGAGCTTACAGATGAAATATCCAAGGACCAGCAATTAATTGAGCAAACGGCTACCATGATGGATGATATGGCACGAACTCATAGTTCATTAAAAACTTCATTCGATTCGAAAGAAAAATCCACTGCTACCAGGGAAGAGATCAATGAATTAAAAGAGAAATTATCCAGGATTAAAGGAATTTTTAACAAAAATGAAGAAGGAAAATTATCTTATTATAATCTTATTCAACATGAAGACTCTTCTAAAAATACTCCTACTAAGTAGCATTCTCTGCTCATGCAGTAACAGTAATAACAATGCTGAGCAAGGTGGTAAAGAAACAGATACTTCAAATTCTCTGGATTCGGCATTTAGTAATAATAATAGCAACAGCAGTTCCAATATCGCGCCCGATCCTGAAACCGAAACGAAGAAAAAAATAACAGAAACTATTTTTTCATCCAAAAAAGAAATCAACCAGTTAGAGTCTGACATTAGTGATTCACTGAGTAAATCCGGGCTGTCTTCGCAAAGACGGTCTCTTTTTTCGAAGACCATACAACAATTAGAAGCCAGTTCTGACATTTTAAACAGACAATTAGAGCAGATAATGGTAAGCGATCTTCAAAACAGCCGTGAAAAACTGAGCGGGATAGTCACAAAAATGAAAGGTTCTGAAAAGGAATTACAAACAATGATCGTCAGGCTTGACAAAATTGCCAGGTTCCTGGAAACCACAACGAATCTTATTCAATCACTCTCCCCGATAAAACCTGTCATTGCGAAACCAGCCACGACACCCAAATAAGATTTGCCACGTGCCGCACCGGCATTTACAAACTTTTTCACGTCATTTTGTCCAATCTATTTTCACTTGGCAATATTATTGACACCCTTACCTTTGCACTCAATTTTATCGAAAAATGCAGAAAAAGAACATAGACAAAGAGACGAAGTTTGACCAGGGGGAAAATCTGGAAAATAACGGCAATATTGACATTAACACAGATGAAAGTTTGAGCGGTACGTCACATTTAAATGAACCGGTCTCCGAAGAATCGGAATTGGAAAAAATTAAGGCAGAACTGGAAGAGCAAAAAGATAAATTTGTCAGAAAAGTAGCCGAGTTTGAAAATTTTAAACGGAGAAACGCAAAAGAAAGAATAGAACTGATCCAAACGGCGGGCAAAGAAGTAATCACTGAAATGCTTGATGTGCTTGATGACTGTGACCGCGCTCAAAAGCAAATAGAAAAAAGTGAAAATAACAAAGAGATAAAGGAGGGTGTGTTGCATGTATTTAATAAATTGCGCAATACGCTCTCAGCGCGGGGATTGAAAGCAATGGAAACAATACACAGGGAATTTAATCCGGATCTTCACGAAGCCATTACTGAAATTCCCGCTCCTTCCAATGATTTAAAAGGAAAAATCCTGGACGAAATTGTAAAAGGATATTATCTTAATGATAAAATCATTCGTCACGCTAAAGTGGTCATAGGTAAGTAAAAAATAAAAAGTCAAAAGTCAAAATTTGCGTTTTACCGTTTTTGAATTTTGCCTTTTGACTATGAAATATGTCAAAAAGAGATTATTACGAAATATTAGGTGTTGGCAAAAACGCCGCTGCGGATGAAATCAAGAAAGCGTACCGCAAGGTGGCCATGCAATATCATCCCGACCGGAATCCCGGTGATAAAGCAGCCGAAGAAAAATTTAAGGAAGCAGCCGAGGCTTACGAAGTACTGAGTGATGCCGATAAAAAGGCGCAATATGATCGTTATGGACATGCCGGAATGAGCAACAATGGGCGTGGTGGCTATGGCGGCGGCATGAATATGGAAGATATTTTCAGCCAGTTTGGAGATATTTTCGGTGATGATATTTTTGGAAA
>JBIOGV010000120.1:0-10509 GCA_044448365.1 Chitinophagales bacterium | reverse complement strand
CGAGGGCAGTTTTGGTCACACAGGATTTACGGGTACCAGCATTGCGGTTATTCCTCAATACAAAATATCAGTCATATTACTGGTGAACCGCCAGAACATGGGTTTATTGAACAACAAAGAGTATTACGATCTGAACCCGGTTCGCCGTCAAATTTTCGACGCTGTATTACAATATTGCAGGTAATATAAACTCATCTGTTTTTTTGTTCAAACTTCATTTCTGTTTTGAGCTGCACAATATTCTGATTTCGGCGAGGATAAGTTTTTAAATAGTATTAGTTTTTCATTTTTCAGATTTAGAGTAGGAAATTAAATTGAAGAGTTTGTGAGTGCAGATGCAGTATTCAGGCCTGCCGGAAGAATGAATAGTCAACGATTGCCGGACGATTGGGGTAAAATAAATTTACCTGCACTGCAGGCCATGCATTCAGAAGCATTTCATGCAGTGCAGGTAAGAACAATTGATTTTAATTAGAAACAACGGCAGGTTTTGCACTCGCAATTTCCGCCATCTTTTGTTTTCCTACTGCCCTGGCTTCCTCATCATCCAAAACCACTACAGTTTTTACATCGAGCGCGCTGTTCCAGTTAAGCGCCCAGCTGGCTACGGCCTGTGCATCGTCAGATTCACAAATAGCCACACCTGTAAACTCGCTAAGGTCATGCCATCGGCCGATCAGCTTTATCTTGCTGCCCAAATCCTTTTTATCGTCCTCGACCGTCATTTGAGAAAATGCATTAAATACGGCTTGTCTCTTGTCGGGATGAACGCGCCATGTTACCATGAATTTCATAATTGCCTCCTTGTGTTTATATGAATGTGAAAAAATACTGATAGGAACAAACCTATCTAAGTTAGTCATTAAAAGCAGAACCATATTAAAATAAAATTAAGTCTCCCGTCGCTGTTGATCACCTGGTCAACAACATAATATTTTTTAAATCCGGGGGAGATTCATGGGGGGCGCCATTGAAACATGGTTAAGCTGCAAAATCAAGTTCGGCTGGTATCTCATTATCCAGATTTTCTTCTTCCATGACCTTCGATTTTTTCTTAATAACTTTTTTTACCAGGTGATGTTCAATAACACTATTGATTGGCTTCAGTGAAAAAATGATAGCCATCTTAACACAGAGGGAGATGTAAAAATTATCGGCGGGCAGCAGGGGAAGCACAAAATGAAGGATACTGTCTTCAAAAATAAAAAATACAATGGCTATTAAGAGAGTAAACGCTTTTGCCTTTTTACCCGCTTTGGTAATGGTCAATTCATCAATCGTATCCTGCAATTCAATATTCTTATTTTGAATCTCGGCCTTTTGTTTTTTGATGATGATGTTCTCTTTTTTTGTTTGCTCCGCTTCAAAGAGCAGTTTTACATTCTTTATCTTTTTCGCATTATCTTCCTGGTAAGCCTCGTCCTGGAGAAAGTGATATTGTTTGTAATGAAAAAGGCTTTTGACCAGGTCGTTTTTGCAATGGTAGATTTCTGAAAGCAATAAATGGATCTGGTACATCTTTGGCTTCACTTTAATTTGTTCAGCAAGTAATAACCCTTTATTTAAAACTGCAATGGCCTCTTCAGGTTGTGATTGTTTTACATTGATTTCACCCAGGCGGATATAGTTTGTGATAGCGCCCCCTGTGAAATTATTGGCTATACGGATATCAACTGCCTTTGTATGCAATAATTCCGACTCATCATAATTGCCGGTTTCAAAATGGTAATTGCCCATTTCAGTTTCGGCCGACGATATGAGCGATGGCATCATAGTTTCATGGGCAACTTCCATAGCTTTTTCAAACATTACACGGGCATTCTCATAATTTTTCTGTTTTAGATACAATTTGCCCAATCCATGCGACGCATAAATGATCCATAAACTATCCTGTACTTTTTCCGACAGGGAAAGTGTATTTTTTAATATCGGCAGTGCTTCTTCGTAATTGTTCAGGTCCGTATAAATACTCCCGATATGAAAACTGCAGGCCATTTTAAAATGCAGGAACCTGTTTAATTGGTTCAATTGCCTGTAACCATCCCACAAAGATTTTAAAGAAAGGTCAATGTTACCAAGAGTACGATAGACACTGCCGATATAAGCTTCCGTGGCCGCGGCACCTCCCGGCTCATTGTTTTCAAAGAATGCTTTTTGCACAGAAGGACCTTCCGATAAAACAGTTTCATGGTGCTCTGAAAAAAAATGATTGGCTAATTCAAGATGTCTTGCATAACAAAAAATGACGGGATATTTTATTTTATATTTCTTTGCCCAGTTATAAAAAGTGTTGGAAAAATTTTTCTGATCTTCTTTAACAAGGATAGGAAACAGCTCTGTCATCTGTTCGCACAAAAAACTTGTGTCAGTTCCAGGATTTGCTTTTAGTCTTACGAAAAGCTGGTTCATTTTTTCTGTAGAGGATAATGACATAGCAGTAGCATTTTTTGTGTTATCTCAGACTGAATTTTTTGATAAATCAAGATTAACACGAATACCAGAGGACTCCAATAACCCCGGTTAAAATGGCACTTAACTTTGGTTAAGAAATTTTTACTTGCTTAAAAGCCTTTTGCGTAAACGGCTTAGTGAAGGGGGCTCAATGCCGAGGTAGGATGCTATGTATTGAAGTGGTATCCGCTGGAATATTTGCGGATGTTTTTTTATCAGATTAAGATAACGCTCTTCCGGCGTTAATGATTTTTCTTCGGCCAGGCGATTGAGCGTTGAATAATGATGTTTCGATAGCTTGCCCGAATGCCACTCTTTCAATTTAGGTATGATTGCTTCAAAATGATCCATGTCTTTTTTTGAAATAATAAGCAGTTCACAATCTTCCATGGCCTGGATATAAAGTTTGCCCGGCTGTTGGGTGTACAGACTTTCAAGATCGCCGATAAACCAATCTTCAAAACCAAAAAATAAAATATGCTCGCCGCCTCTTTCATCCATTGTAAATGTTCTTGTGCTCCCTTTATTGATATAAGCAATGTTTTTACAGACCTGCCCGGCTTTCAGATAAAAAAATTTTCGTGGAATATACTCACGGCTAAAATGGGTGATGAATTCTTCAAATTGCTCTTCCGTTATGCCAATAGTTTTGGTAAACAGGTCAACAAATTGACTGGTAAGTTCTGAACGGTAGAGTTGCATAATACTACATTCTTAAATAGATATTTGTCCGCTGAGAAGGAAGGTGAATGTGCCATTTAAAGGTAGGGCAATTTTTATTCTATATTGGCATCACTCTGCAGCAGTTGGCAGCCTGAAGCAAAAAGAAAATGATTTCATATTGGTGAAGAGAGCTACATGAATATATTAGATCTCCGGGATTCAAAATTTTGGAAATCGGGTCACTGTTTTAAATCCTTAAGGCGAACCTTTTTTATTTTAGCAACTACTCCTACATTCCTGTCTGCCACTTCGCAAATATGGTATTCAATGGCAGTGCCCAACACCTGTGCGGTTTCCTGCGGACTGAGTTTGTAATCATGTTCCAGCCAGTTGGCCAATTCAGATGTAGCATCTCTGAAAGCATTATCGAGAGAACCGCTCAATCCAACTGCCATAATATAGTTAGCATCCTCAACTCTTGGCATTGATGCATTGGCATCAGTTCCCTTAAGCACTTTCACCGTAAATTCAATGTCCATCGATGTTTCCAGTGCATCTCCGGTCAGTTCTCCATCTCCTTCCAGCGCATGTGCATCACCGATATATAATAAAGCACCTGCGTGCATAACGGGAAGATAAACCGTGGCTCCTTCACAGATACTGTTGAAGTCCATATTGCCACCAAAAGGACCGGAATCGCCCGTACCAATGCTTTGACTTCCAAACCAGGGAGCAAGACCCACGCATCCGAGCATGGGTTTCACCGGGACGACATAGTTTTTCATATGCTCATGAGGCTTAGCCGGTGTAGCAGTTCCCTTTTCCATATCCAGTTTCCACTTTACTGTTTCATAGGAATCTTTTACTTTCTTCGCATAGTCATTAGTCATGGCGCGGTTTACCAGTTGTTCATCTGAAATGGCCCAGTTGCGGTTTAAACGTAATCGTGTAATCGTTATGGCCACTACATCGCCGGGCAAAGCAGTTTCAATATAAAATGGACCAGTCAGGGGGTTTCCTCCCATTACTCTTCGAATACCCAGCTTGTCATATCCACCAGCATCGACACTTTCGGTGTGCACAGTATCTGCCGGCCAGATATGCAGCACGGGAGGAACATAAGCAGAAAATCCCCGTTGAAATTGTGTCGGGGTAAAATTGATTCTTTGAGAAAGCGTAGGACGAGTGGTGACAAGCCGGGTGGCAACCCATTTGGTAATAATGGAATCCTTTACCAGGGGGTCGTACATGATTACTTTGCCAGATCCTTCATTGGCAAGAAAAACACCATCATACACCGTGCTTGAGCTATCGGACTGTGGGTTCAGCATATGTAGCATATTCCCTTTCATAGTCACGATCAATTTTGCAGAGTCGTCATTGATGAACTTCCCTGAAACTATTGTTCCCTCTTGTTTCAGGGAAATAGCTTGCTGCATGGGATTGCCGTAATAATCGATCGTCAGCAACCAATCACCTGTGATCGATGAAGAAGCATTCGTATTTTTTTGTTGTGCCTTTAAGAGTATGGAAAAGCACATGAATGTGGAAGCTGCAAGAAATAATTTTCGTTTCATGTTGGGATTTTTTTATTGGAAATTTACGCCTTTGTTAGTGTTCGGGTTAAAACTAAATTCAAGTATAGGACATTATGTCAACAACACGAATGTATAGAAACTTATCAAGTAAGGTTATTGGTGTAAAAATTTGGTAGTTGGGATCTTTTCTGCTTGAAAACCGACAATGGTGCAAGATCTTATCTGTGTTGCAATGTTGAAAAAATAGTAAGTAATTTGTTTATTTCCTCTTCGGATTTTGCTTCTCCAAAAAGAACAATTTTGGTAGCCCAGTTAAATTTGCCATCGGCATTTGCTTGTAAATAGTACTTGCCTTTGCATTCAGATACAGTCCAATTTAATGTTGTATCTAATATATGGCCATTCATTACTCGTCTATTGCACGTATCATTATCGGGATTAAATTTGATATTGTCACTTTCAGAATAAAATCCTTTAGAGAAATCAAACTTCTTTAGATTAAACTGGGGATTATCAAATCCCAAATATATGCAACCAGAAAAATCAGAGTCGATTTTTTTGTCTTTGGGAGAAAAATAATAGATTTCGAATTCCGGATGACTTATTTCTGTAATGAAATAATTATCTGGTAAAGAAAGATAAAAACTGGCACCAGGGAGATGTTTCTTTTTCAAGGTTTTTTTAAAAGCATTGCTGAGTTTAAGTGAGTCAATTATTTTTGTTGAATCCGAATTGGCAGTTGAATCCATGTTGGCCGTTGAATCATATGATTTAACAAGTTTCCAATTCTGGGTATTGCGTAATTGGAATATGAAGTCATATATATCTGCCAGTTGTTGTGTTCCCGCTTCACCATAATCTTTAATTTTCTTGATCATCCCGTTGGAGAATTTTACAGTTAAGTTAGCCGTAGGCTGGTCAGTGGCTGAAACTGCATAATTCTTTCTTAAGCTCAATATATTTGATTTAATCAGCAAATGAATTAAAGAATCATAATCACTTGTATTCATGAGAGCAGAAAAACTACCCATCTTTGTGTTAAAACTTCCTGCATCATAAGTCGCGGTTTTATCCTTATTTATTATTATGCTAAAAATGGGACACATTCCATAGCAAGGCCCGGTTGAAAATTCGATTTGCTCTATTGCTATCGGATGGGGTTTGCAGCTTAATTGAAAAAATACAAGAGACAGTAATTTTATCAGTCGTTTCATTTTTGTTACAGATAGACAAATAAACTATGAAATTCCATAAGCAGGTAAGAATTTTCACAGATTTTTTTTCGAAAATTATCTCTGTACTGCCGTTGGCATTTTCGCAAACGGCAATTATTGCATGTTGGCGTGGATGCCAATATGAGCGCAGCAAAATCGTAAAAAATTTTAGAGTGATACGTCTTTTTGCCCGTTTTATAGACCTCTTCAATTATTTTTAAATACATTTTGTTTCTTAAGCCATGAGCTGCACTCGGAATAAAACTGGTCAGGTTGTTCAAACCAACAAAAATGGCCTGCATCTTTGATAACGATTTCGGAAGATGAAGGAATGCTCTTTACTATGCGATCGGCCTGGGAGATCTTGTCGCAAACAAAATCATCATCGCCAACTACTACAAGAGTTGGAACGGTTATTTTTCCAAGATCGGGAAACAGGTATTCAGTGTCAAATCCGGCTGCTGTAGAATAGTGTTTTGCCTGTTCACTCATTTGCGAAACATCAAGTTTCAGGAATTCTTTTATTTTACCCGGATCGTGGAAATAGAATGGTAAAATAAGTGGTATCATCTCGGCCAGAGTATAGTTAGTCGTGTCCTTGCCAAGAATAATATCGGCGCCTTTTTCATAATATGGCTGGCCTTTTCTTTTTAATACTAAACGTGTGAGTTCTACAAACCTAAGGCTATCCCCACCTGCTACTCCATCAAGGACTATGATACCTTTTGCATGATCATTGTGATGAATACCATAATTCAAAACCTGGAAGCCACCTGCTGAATGTCCCATGAGCCATACTTTCTGTTGACCCAGATAGATCCTTAACGCGTCCATATCATCCATAAAATCTTTGCTTGTATATTTTGTAGTATCTGAAGGACCCGTGGACTGCCCGCTTATTCTCGTATCATAATATACCATCGTAAAATATTTCTCAAAAGGCTTTAATGTTGACTTCAGATATCCTATGGAAGGTCCCCATCCGGGTGAAGGAAGGAGACAAACCGGTCCCCTTCCGCTAACGTAATAATGTATTCTTATCCCATTTATTTGTGCAAAATGATCACCTTGTGATAAACGGGTTTGTCCGTGAGATAATATATAGATGCAGGAGCAAAATAAAAATGATACAAATAATCTTAACGTCTTCATGTTTATGATTTTGATTTAGATTCATGGAAGGGTTAATAGCGACGGTATACGATTGTTGCTATTAGTCCCCGATTTAGATGATAACGCCTTTGGTGTTCAAGTTAAAATTAAATTCAAATATCAGTGCACTACACCAATAAATCTGTTTAGTAAGTGTCTGTACATTCGCGTTGTTGGTGCTAAGAACTGAACAGGAAACGCTTCAATATTGTGAGACCACATCTCACACAGTCTTGGTAATATTTGGCTGGTAAGAGGCTCTGTTGTGAACCCGGTATAAAAAAACTGCGTCGGTCTTATTCATCTTCTTTCAGTTATCTTATCTTCAATGACAGAACAGAGAGTCACCGTTTTTCTTTTATGGTTCTCATACGGCTTATAAATTTTTCCAGCTGATGATATCTTCAAAAAAACTTTTTCATGCAATTTTTTATATAGCCTCAGCCGTGCTTTTACTAATCTATCTTTTTGTAACGATTAAAGAATTGTATGGATTGGGGGGGTGGTTCCTGATGTTTTCTCTTTTAAGCCTTGCCGTTGCATTGAGAGGCAATAAGCTTTTTAAAGGTCTTTCTTATACATTAGTGATCCTTGCAGCAGTTAGTTTTGCCATGTATCATCCCCAGCTTTTCAAAACCATTGGAAGTTTCAAACTGCCTGCTTTAATTATACCCTTGCTCCAGGTCATTATGTTTGGTATGGGCACAGAATTAAGCCTAAAAGATTTTGCCAATGTAGTACGTATGCCCAAAGGAATAATCGTCGGCGTGCTTTTTCATTATGTCATTATGCCTCTGATTGGATTTACCATTGCCAGCCTCTTCAACTTTCCAAAAGAAATTGCTGCAGGCATTATCCTGGTCGGATGTTGTCCAAGTGGGTTAGCTTCCAATGTGATGTCTTATTTGGCAAGAGCCAATCTCGCATTATCTGTTTCTGTAACTACAATATCCACTTTGCTTGCTCCATTCCTAACACCATTTCTGATGCGGTTATTAGGCGGAAGTTTTGTGGAAATACATTTCTGGAGCATGGTGTGGGACATTACTAAAATTGTAATCATTCCTGTTGCAGGCGGTTTGGCATTTCATTATCTCATCCGTGGAAGATTTAAATGGCTTGATAAGGCAATGCCGCTCCTTTCGATGGGTGGCATCGCAATAATCATAGTAATCATTACTGCAGCCGGAAGAGATAATTTGTTAAAGGTTGGTGCTTTACTAATTGTCGCAACATTTATTCATAACCTCGCCGGATATTTTTTGGGTTATTGGTCGGCCCGTTTATTGAGATTTCGTGAAAGAGATTGCAGAACAATTGCACTTGAAGTAGGAATGCAAAATGCAGGGTTAGCCTCTGGATTGGCAATGATGATGGGAAAAATTGCTACAGCCGGATTAGCTCCAGCAATCTTTGGTCCTGTAATGAATATTACCGGTTCTTCGCTGGCGAGCTGGTGGCACAATCATTTGCCCAATGATGATCCGTCAAAAAACAAAAAAGTTCCTGAAACTGTTTTTGTGAAATAGAATTCATCGCGTACTCCGTTAAAACATCTGTTGCCGGGTTTGATGATTCTTTCATTTTGTCAGCAACCCAAAAGAAGAATAAAACAAATAGAAATGCAAATAGTATGTCACCGGAACAATAATATTCTTACAAATCATCACATTACCTTTCAAAATCTAAACAAGACGTTATGAACAAATTCTTTTATTTCGTTTTTGTCTTCATTGTTTTTTGTTCTCAAACTTTCGGGCAACATGTAGCCCCGACAAAAGATCAGATCATTGCGCTTACATCTGAATGGAAAGGAGAACGTTTTGCTGATGGCCGTCCAAAAGTTTCTGACCAGCTATTAGAGCGATTAAAAAATGTTTCCATTGAAGAAGCCTGGGGGATATTGCGAAACAAAGGTTATCAAAATCAGTTTGAAGGCGACTGGATGATTTTATATCCCGACAGTGTAATGACCGGTCGTGTTGTTACTGCTCAATACATGCCGCTTCGTCCGGACATGGACAAAATGATAAAAGATACCGGAAAAGCGGAAGGTCGCATTGGTGCAACAAACTCATGGCCGATTGATGTTTTAACACCGGGAGATGTGTATGTAGCAGATAGCTATGGGAAAATTATAGATGGAACGTTGATCGGTGATAATCTTGGTAACGCTATTTATGCAAAATCAAAACGTGGTGTAATTTTTTACGGCTCCGTGCGGGATGTAGAAGGGCTTTATGAGATCAGGGGGTTTAATGCATGGATAAAAGGACAAGATCCGTCTTACATTCAGCAAATGATGCTCACCGGTATTAATGTACCCATCCGTATCGGAAGAGCGACTGTATTACCCGGTGATGTTGTGCTTGCAAAACGGGCCGGAACGATTTTTATTCCTGCACAATTGGTGGGAGAGGTTGTGATCAATTCTGAGTTTATTCAGTTAAGAGATGAGTTCGGACACCAAAGGCTTCGCGAAGGGAAATATACGCCTGGCCAGATTGATTCCAAATGGTCGGAAGAAATAAAAAATGATTTCCTTGACTGGATAAAAAATTATCCCGGCAAATTACAAATGAGTAAAAAAGAATTGGACGATTTTCTCAAAGATCGCACGTGGTAATTCATTTTAATTAATAACCGCAAAAATTTTTAATTATGACACCTTCACAAAAATTCTTAAAAAAAATTGGCCTGCAAGATCTGGACACGATAGAAGAAGTAACTACAATCAATAAAACTGGTGTACAGGAAAATAGCCGCCGTGATTTTTTAAAAAAATCAACTCTTGGCGGTATTGCCCTGGGAGGTGCGTTCATGTTTACTCCGATTGAAGATCTCGTTGCACAAACAACACAGAAAGTTCGTCGTTATTCGGGTCCCTCAGATCTAAAAATCACTGACATGCGTTACTGCATTATTCAGAATGTAGGGCGTACTCCCATTATCCGCATTGATACGAACCAGGGAGTTTATGGATTAGGCGAAGTGCGAGATGGCGCTGATGAGCGATATGCATTGATGCTGAAAAGCCGCATACTCGGGCAGAATCCGTGCAATGTGGAAATGCTTTTTAAGTCCATAAAACAATTTGGTGGTCCTGCACGGCAGGGTGGTGGTGTGTCCGCCGTGGAAATGGCCTTATGGGATCTATGTGGAAAAACATATAATGTTCCCTGCTGGCAATTGTTGGGTGGAAGATATCGTGATAAAGTAAGAATGTATGCCGATACTCCCGAAGCACCCAGCTTTGAGGAATTCAAAGCAAGGATCAAACATCGTTTGGAAGAACAGGGAATGACATGGCTGAAAATGGATATTTCGATCGGCGAAGTAAAAGACACTCCGGGCTCATTGGTGAATAGTAAATTCTGGGGAAACAACCTGGCGCAATGGAATGGAGGTTACATGGACTATGCCAATACAAAACATCCTTTTACCGCTATTCAGATAACAGAAAAAGGATTGGATGGCATGGCGCAAATTGT
>JBIOGV010000119.1:0-10522 GCA_044448365.1 Chitinophagales bacterium | reverse complement strand
TTTCAGCTTCCTGTGCTTTGGTAAAATCAAGAACCACTCCATTGATGCAATATCGAAGACCAGTTGGCGGAGGCCCATCATCAAATACATGACCCAAATGAGATTTACAGCGGCCGCACATTACTTCAGTACGGTGCATTCCATGCGTATTATCGGGCGTATAAATGATACTGCCTTTACTGATGGGTTCATAAAAACTGGGCCAGCCGCAACCACTTTCAAATTTCGTATCGCTTTTAAATAACGGGTTGCCGCATACGGCGCAGTAGTAAGTTCCGATCTCTGAAAAATCTTCATACTTGCTGCTCCAGGGTCTTTCGGTTCCTTTTTCCCTGGCTACCTGGTAAACATTTTTTGGTAAGATTTTTTTCCATTCTTCATCAGGTAAAACTACTTTGGATGGATCAGTATTGGAGTAAACAGGATTCTTAATTTCATTGTCCATATTTATATTTTTTATAAAGTTTCTCCAATCTAAGTATTGACTTCTTTGATTTCACGCAAAAGCACTAGGCTTGCAAAGCCGCTGAGTTCTTCTGTATTCGTTGCGTTTCTTTGCGTGGAAAATTCTTTCAAACGGTCACTACCCAAATTTACGAGCCTTTTCCTGTTAATTACAATCGCTATATTTTTGATGAAATGATTAGAAAGAAACTTAATAAAGAGCAGGCTTTGCAAAAACTCAGGCACTATTGCCGTTACCAGGAACGTTGTCAAAGCGAAGTAAAAAATAAATTATTCCAACTGGGAATTAATAAAGGTGAGCATGATGAAATAATAACCGGGTTAATAAAGGAAAACTTTTTAAATGAGGAAAGGTTCGCTGCTGCATTTGCTACAGGAAGGTTTAAAATGAAACATTGGGGAAGAAAAAAGATACAATTTGAATTGAAAGAAAAACGGGTAAACAATGAAGCCATCGAAAAAGGATTGGAGCAAATCAATGAAGAAGATTACATGCAGACTTTACGAAAGCTTGCCAAAGAAAAATATGCATCTTTAAAACATGAGCAATATTTGATTCGTAAAAAGAAAACCATGGATTATCTGATGCAAAAAGGATATGAAGCCGAACTTATAAAAACTTTCCTCGAAAAAATAAGCGATTCATCTAATTTCGGTAAATGAGTTTGTCGTTAAGTATAACGGGTATTCAAACCAATCTTCATTGGGAAGATAAGAAAGCAAATCTTCAAATGTTTGAAGAAAAGATTTCTTCAATTTCTCAGCCCGGTGAAATTGTTGTGTTGCCGGAAATGTTTAGTACAGGTTTCAGCATGAATGCTGAACTGCTGGCTGAAACAATGGATGGTGAAACGGTGCAATGGATGAAAAGAATTGCTGCTGAGAAAAAAGTTATTTTAACCGGTAGCGTGATCGTCGGTCAGGCCGCTCTAAGCAGCCAGGCCGATGCAGGCGGCCGGGTCGCATATTTCAACCGCCTTGTCTGGATGTTACCCGATGGAAAGTTTGGTTACTATGACAAGCGCCACTTGTTTGCTTATGGTGATGAAGATCGCCATTATACGGCAGGAACAAAACGATTGATCGCATCCGTGAATGGATGGAAAATAAATTTATTGATCTGTTATGATCTGAGGTTTCCTGTTTGGGCAAGGCAAGCCTCACCCCTAACCCCTCTCCAAAGGAGAGGGGAACCGAACAGCTCTGAATACGATGTGCTGATCTATGTGGCTAACTGGCCGGAAAGAAGGATTACTGCCTGGAAAACTTTATTGCAGGCAAGAGCCATCGAAAACCAGTGTTACGTAGTTGGAGTGAATCGTGTTGGTGAAGATGGAAATAACATTCATTACCCCGGTGAAAGCATGGCGATTGATCCGGCTGGTGAAATTCTGTATCATAAAAAAGATGAAGAAGATATTTTCACGATCTCTTTTGATAGATCACGTCTTGAAAACGTGAGAGAGAAATTTCCTTTCTGGAGAGATGCAGATCCATTTAAGATAATAACTAACAGTGAATAGATAAAAGTTCTTTTTCAGGGGCTGTGACTCAGCTTGAAAGTTTTTTTCACGCAAACCTTTCAGCCGGTAGGCAGAGGCGCAAAGAAACGCAACGAATACAGAATATCTTAGCGGCTTTGCGTGAAATCAAATTGAAACACTACTTTTTCATGGACTATTCGTTTTTATCTTTTCATTTTTATCTGATTTAATTAGCTCCATTACTTTGTCCATTTTATAATCTGCATTTCGCTCGATGGCATTTACAGTTGGTTTTACTTCTACTTCCGGCAAAATGCCATGGCCTGTTTTTGGTTGATTTTTATCCATAACAAGACGAAAAAGCGGAAGACGAAACAGCAATTTTGTTTCCGGCAATCTTACATCGGGAATAAGCCAGGCAGTATTTCCATATGAACCGCCGCCGGTCTCTTCACCCACCACGGTCACATTGTCTTGTTTAATGATTGAGTTCGTGAATAAAGTTGTAGCTGAAAAGGAATTGCCTCCAATCAATACGTAACTATTGCCGTGAAAATGATTTTTTTGCCTGGGCCTGAAATAATGTCTCTCAAAATATCCAAAATGAAAATAGCCGTCCTTCTTTTTGCGTGTAAACACAAGCATGAAGAGGCGATTCAAAAAATATTTATCAATATACGAATGGTACCGGCTATGGCGATTGATGGCATATAAAGTATCACATACCTTAAATTTTCGATCCACTAAGTATTTTGACAGCAACGTAGAGTTGGTAACACTCCCCCCACCGTTACCGCGCATATCAATAACGAGATAGGGCAAATGGTTTTTGTGAATAGCTCTGAATGATTGCCTGAAAAAACTTCTCAGCCTGTAGCCTCTGCCAAAAGAACTTACATCCAAAAAGGCAACTTGATTGGCTGTATCAACGCGGAGTGAACGAATGCTTTGAAGATTCATGCGTTTTCGCTCCTTTTTTGCAGGTCGTATAAAATGCCTGATCGCTGTGCGGTTTAGGGTATCTTTTACAGGGTCATAAACAGGGATCACTACTGAATTTTTTCCCCCTGAAGTATCTATATAATCAATGGTGTATTTATTTTCCATACCAAAAACGCTGGTATACAATGAACCAAATCCTCCCCGGTTACTCAGGGTTTGAAGTTTATGGGTAATGTTATATCCATCTGAAGAAATGAATTTAGAAAGCGTATCGGTAATCTCCTTTATGGTTTTGTGATCAACAGCATTTATGACCGTACCCCGCTTTAAAATACTATCTTTTCTGTTCAGGTTTGCAGCAACAACAGTCGTATCATCCCAGAGTTTCAGACTTAATGGAAAGAATTTTTCATTCCTTACTGTATCAAGATATTTTGTATAATTTTTTGAAGCCCGTATGGTTGTATGACCACAATCGATTTTAGCCAGCACATAACTTAGCACTTGTTTAAATTCTGGTTCAGTCAGCGAATCCTTTATTTCCTGTTTTCCCCATTGGAAGTAGTAATCCATGCTGTCTTTGGAAGTGTACCAGTAAAGCCCGGGATGCGATTCTTCAAGAACGTTTTGAAAAATAGTATAGTCTTTTTCAAGCTGCGGGGGAGCGTATTTTTTTTCGGGATCAAAAGAAGATTTGAAAGTGCTGCATCCTGTACTAAAAATCATCAATAAAATCACGTGCACCAATATTCTCATAATCCTTAAAATTCTTTTCAATTCCTGTTCTTTATTTTTTTGTAAAAGCATTCCATCCCTGGGCCGTAATGGGATAGGTGCTGCCGCCTTTTGTGATAATGTGTGTTCCCTTTTCGGGTTCAGTCATATACCCTATCACACTGATATCTCTATTTAACGTGATTTTGTCATAATCATTTTGATCGATCGTAAATAAAAGCTCGTAATCTTCGCCCCCGCTTAAGGCACAGGCAGTAGGATCAATCTGAAACTTATAGGCTGCACTTCTCATTTCTTCCGCAATAGGTAATTTATCTTCATAAATAATGCAACCGAGACCGCTTTGTTTGGTGATATGTAAAATTTCCGAACTCAACCCGTCACTGATATCCATCATTGAAGTTGGAATGAGTTTTTCTTTTTCGAAAAATTCTATAATATCTTTTCTTGCCTCAGGCTTTAACATCCTTCCAATCACGTAAGTTTCACTTTCCAGGTCAGGTTGTATGTTGGGATTTTCCAGGTATATTTTTTTTTCCCTTTCCAGGAAGAGCAGGCCGACATAGGCTCCGCCCAGGTCTCCGCTTACGCAAATAAGATCAGTTTCTTTTGCGGTACTTCGTTTCACATATTTGTCGGGAGTGACTTCTCCAATGGCCGTAACAGAAATAATAAAGCCCTTTTGAGAAGAGGAAGTATCTCCTCCTATAAGATCGACGCCATATCTTTCACAGGCCGCATAAACACCATCATAAAATTCATCTAATGCTTCCACGCTAAACCTGTTGCTGATGGCAATATTTAAAATGATCTGTGTGGGTGTTGCATTCATCGCATAAATATCACTCAGGTTTACAACGATGCTTTTATAGCCAAGGTGCTTTAGTGGAGTATACACCAGGTCAAAATGTACACCTTCAACAAGCATGTCTGAAGTAATTACGGTTTGTTTTCCATAATGATCGATGACTGCAGCATCATCCCCTACACCAACAATGGAAGAGGCATTCTGCAATTCAATATTTTTGGTTAAATGCTCGATCAGCCCAAATTCTCCTAAAGTCGATATTTCTGTTCTTTCACTCATTTCAAAAAAATTATAAATAGCTCCCCGTTTAAACCCATGGGCTGAATACGAAAATCAAAATTCTTTTTTATTATTAATAACAGCCAGCATTTCATCATGAATTCTTCCGTTAGTGGCCAGAATATGCGGCTGGTACGGCAAAAATTTATTTCCGTTGAAATCTGTAACTTTTCCTCCTGCTTCCTCTACGATCAAATAGCCTGCGGCACTGTCCCATGCTTCTAATTTATGCTCATAAAATCCATCAAACCTCCCCGCAGCTACCCAGCAAAGATCCGTAGCAGCAGAGCCTAAACGACGGACCGGGATACCCTTCCGGATCAATTTTTCAAAGATCTGTAAGGGTCCGTTTGGCATATCAAGATAAGTATAGGGAAAACCAGTTACAAGACAGGCCGTTGCTACATTTTGTTTTTCACTTACTTTGATTTTGTTCCCATTCATCGTTGATCCCCCTCCTCTTTCTGCAAAAAATAATTCATTCAGGGTGGGATTATAAACTGTCGCCAGAATTATTTCTTTATTATATTCTATGGCAATTGATACACAGCAAAGAGGAATGCCATGGGCAAAGTTCACCGTACCATCAATTGGGTCGATGATCCATTTGTAATTTGAATCCTGGATAATTTCCCCGGCTTCTTCGCTTAAGATATGATGATCCGGGAATTCTTTTTTTATAATATCAAGGATCGCTTTTTCAGAGGCATGGTCCGCTTCGGTGACCAGGTTGTTGATCCCTTCCTTATTACTTATGGTAAAACTTTTATTGAAGAAACGTGATAATTCTGCAGCACCTGCCCTGGCGGCTTCAATTAGTGTTGTTTTAAGCATGGGCAAAGATAACGAACCGCCTCACCCCTGAAGGGGGAATAATAAATTCTTAAATCATTTGCGAGAACAATTATTTTTGAGCAATTTCCTTTAAAACCATTTTATAGAAGCGACCGTGGAACTGTCTGTGATCATAGTAAATTATAATGTAAAACATTTTCTGGAGCAATGTCTTTGCTCGGTGCAGAAAGCCATTAATGGCTCTGCGATCGATGCCGAAATAATCGTTGTCGACAATCATTCTACTGACAACAGCCTGGGTTATTTAAAGCCAATTTTCCCCTGTGTGAAATTTGTCGGGAATCTTGAGAATACCGGGTTTTCAAAAGCATGTAACCAGGGTTATAAATTGTCAAATGGTAAATACGTTTTGTTTTTAAATCCAGATACCATTGTACCTGAAGATTGTTTTGCAAAATGCATTTCCTTTTTTCAGAACCATAACGATGCAGGTGCTGTGGGAGTAAAAATGCTTGATGGTCATGGAAGATTTCTGAAAGAATCAAAACGGTCCTTTCCTTCCCCTGTTACGTCTTTATTCAAATTGTTTGGCCTGGCGAGATTATTCCCCCGGTCAAAGGTTTTTTCAAAATATCATCTCGGCTATCTGGATGAAAATAAAAATCAGGAAGTTGATGTTTTGGCGGGCGCTTTTATGATGGTTCGTCGCAGCATATTAGATGAGTTAAACGGATTTGATGAAATATTTTTTATGTACGGAGAAGATATTGACCTGAGTTACCGCATTCAAAAGATGGGATACAAAAATTATTACCTGGCCGAAACAAATATCCTGCATTTCAAAGGGGAAAGTACAAGAAAAGGAAGCCTCAATTACGTGAGGATGTTTTATAAAGCGATGAATATTTTTGTAAGGAGGCATTATGACGGGGGCAAAGCTGGTATTTTTAATTTTTTTATACATATAGCTATCTGGTTTCGTGCGATGATGTCAGCAGTGGGAAAATTTATACAATGGATCGGTTTGCCATTTATTGATGTTATGCTGATACTGTTTTCTTTCTGGGTAGTGAAAAATCTATGGTCAGATTATGTACGCCCGGATATTCAATATCCCAATAAATTATTGCTGATCTCCTTTCCCGCATTTACTCTTGTTTACCTGGTCGTAGCCTATTATGCCGGGCTATATGACAAATGGTACCGGAGATCAGGATTGATCCGTTCTACTTTTATTGCGACACTGGTATTGCTGGCTGCATATGCATTATTGCCGGAGCGCTTTCGTTTTTCAAGAGCTATTGTTTTATTTGGCGCCGTGGTTGCATTTATTTTAATAAGCATGATAAGATGGCTTTTTATACGGGCAGGGATTTTGAATAAGAGCGATGATGAAGAGTACCGGCATACATTGATTGTGGGATCAGAGAGTGAATACCAGGCGTCAAAAAAATTAATGCAACAGGCAGGGCTTCATGAAAAAATTTTAGGACGAGTGGCCGTACATGAAAATGAACGGGGGGCCATTGGTTACTGGAATAAATTAAATGAGCTAAAACCTGTTGTCAATTTCAAAGAATTGATTTTTTGTGAAGGAAGCCTATCGTTTAAAGAAATTATAGAGACCGTTCAGACTCTCCCAAAAAATATTCGCATAAAATTTCATGCTGCAAAAAGCCAGAGTATTGTTGGCAGCGACTCAAAAGACAGCTCCGGCGAAGCAGTGTCAAAAGAAAATGGTTATAAGATCTCAAACCCATATAACCTTCGTCTCAAACGTTTGATTGATATTATTGTTTCATTATTTTTTATTGTTAGTTTTCCCGTTCATTTCCTTTTTGTAAAGAAATCGTTGAATTTTTTAAATAATTGTTTCAAAGTTCTGATTGCAAAACGAACATGGATCGGGTATACAATAAATGGAAAACCTTTGCCTGTAATCCGAAAGGCTATAATGGGATGCAACGGGATTCCCATCAGGAATAGTCAACAATTACCGGTAGAAAGTTTACAGATGGTGGATCAATGGTATGCCAGGGATTATGAACCTGTTTTGGACATTAAGTTATTATGGAAGAGCTATCGTGATCTTGGGAGCTGATATATCAAAGAGATGTTAATAGTCCTGATTTATCGGCTGCTTTACAAACCTTAATCGACCCGATTTCGTTTATTAATGATAAAATCCAGAGATGAAACGCTTACCATTTCTATTTTTAGCAGTTTTCGCTTTATTTAATGCAGGATGCAGTATGGGTCAGACACAAAATAAAAAAGGAAACTATCCTGACCCACCCATTGCGGATACCAAAACTATCTATCCACTGAAGTTTACTGATGCTCAGTGGAAGGAAAGACTGACACCTGATCAATATTATATTCTCCGTCAACAGGGGACTGAAAGAGCATTCACCGGTAAGTATGATCATTTTTATCAAAAAGGAACCTATTATTCGGCTGCATCGCTGCAACCTGTCTTTAGTTCTGAAGCAAAATTCGATTCAGGAACAGGCTGGCCAAGTTTTTATACAGCGATCAATCCTGATGCCGTTCGCCTGGTGAAAGATGAAACTTATGGCATGGTTCAATGGGAAGTTGTAGACAGCAAAAGCGGTTCTCATCTTGGCCATGTCTTTGATGATGGCCCTCAACCAACCGGAAAAAGATATTGCATGAATTCAGCCGCACTGATCTTTGTTCCTGAAGGTGGCAAGCCACCCACCAGTTCCAAACAATAAAATTTTTTTATCATGAAAGCATTTCTTGCAACAATCATTTCAATTGTAATTTTCACCGGTTGTGCCCGTACTCAGAATAATGAAGCAAAGATTTTTGCGGCCAGTAAAGAAAAACCTTCAGGGAACGAATCAATAGCCACTTTTGCTGAAGGTTGTTTCTGGCATACTGAAATTATTTTTCAGAGTTTGGTGGGAGTACGGGATGCCGTATCGGGATATGCTGGCGGAACCGATACCAATCCTGATTATGAAAAAGTGAGCAGCGGAGAAACCGGCCATGCAGAATCAGTGCAGGTATTCTATGATCCTTCAAAAATTTCTTTTGAAACTTTAGTAAAAGCTTTTTTTGCCAGCCATGATCCGACAGAAGTGAACAGACAGGGGAATGATGTGGGAACACAGTACCGCTCGATTGCTTTTTACAGAAATGAAAAGGAAAAACAAATTATTGAAGCGGAGATCAAAAGATTATCAGATGAAAAAAAATATTCAGGCAAGATCGTTACCGAAGTAAAACCTTACACTAAATTCTATCCGGCTGAAGAGTATCACCAGGAATACATCTTACATCATCCCGAAAACCCATATGTACAGAATGTTTCCATTCCGGATTACGAAAGATTCAGAAGAGAATTTAAAGGCAATTTTAAATCATAAATTAGTTTGTAGTAAATGGTAGGTGGCAAGTGAGGATGATTTCTTTATGAATTACATTTGTACTATTGCCACCCTAGCTCAGTTGGTTAGAGCAGCTGTTTCGTAAATAGCAGGTCGAGAGTTCGAATCTCTTGGGTGGCTCAATTAAATGAAATATTATCTGGCATTTTTTCGCCGCTAACCAATTTTTGACTTTCTCTGTATATTTTTTTGCCATCATTATTTATACCTGTAAGCTTACTTTTGTGGCATGAAATTGTCTAATCTTTCAGAAACATTGATCGGTTCAGAGATCGTAAAACTCGGGGGTGAGATCCGTGAAAAGATTCGCCAGGGAGAGCGCATTTATAATTTTACTGTTGGAGACTTTGATCCCTCTATTTTCCCGATCCCAAAGGAACTGGAAAATGAGATTGTGGAAGCCTATCGAAAACATTTCACTAATTATCCTGCTGCTGAAGGTAATCTTGATCTTAGGGAAGCCATCGCATCTTTCATAAAGGAAATGGAAGGTTTGGATTATGGTCCTAATGAGGTTTTGGTGGCTTCAGGTGGCCGGCCTTTAATTTATTCCGTATTCCGAGCCATTTGTGATAAAGGCGATAAGATTATTTATGCTGTACCATCATGGAATAATAATCATTATACTCATTTCGTGGGAGGACAACATGTAGTAGTAGAAGCCAAAGCAGAAAATAATTTTATGCCTGTGGCAGAAGATATTCAACCGTACATCAGGGAAGCAACATTGATCTCATTATGCTCGCCGCAAAACCCGACAGGAACAACTTTTCGGAAAAAAGAGCTGGAAGCGATTTGTGATATGGTGCTTGAAGAAAATATTCGTCGCGATGAAGCTGAAAAGAAACTATATGTTATGTATGACCAGATGTACTGGCATTTGACATACGGGGGTATTGAACATTTCGATCCTGTCAATCTTCGGCCACCCATGCGTGGTTATACCATTTATATTGATGCGATCAGTAAGGTTTTCGCTTCTACCGGTGTTCGTGTTGGCTGGAGCATGGGTCCGTCAACAGTCATGTCAAAAATGAAGGCTATTCTTACACATATTGGCGCCTGGGCGCCGATGGCCGAACAAAAAGCCGTAGCAAAATTTCTTTCCCAGGGGGATGCTATAAAGAATTACCTGTCGCATTTTAAGAAAGAAATTGAGGAACGCCTGAGAGGTATTTACGGCGGCTTTATGAGATTAAAAGGCCAGGGACTTGCAGTGGATGCTATTGCACCTGAAGCGGCAATCTATCTTACCATAAAAATTGATCTTGCCGGCAAAAAAACTGCAGATGGAAAGCTATTGCAAAATCAAGCTGATGTAACGGCTTATCTCCTCAATGAAGCAAGCCTTGCTGTTGTTCCATTTTATGCTTTTGGCGCCAGCCGTAGTTCTCCATGGTATCGTTTAAGTGTCGGGACCTGCAAAAAGGAAGAGATTATTGAAATGATCGATAAGCTGGGCGAGGCATTGAAAAAGTTGAAATGATTTTTTGTAACCGGCTTTTGTAATTCTATTAAGCTTTCGTTGCCTGCCGACAGGCAGGCAAGTGTCACTCACTTCTACGTTCTGTTCGCTATTCATCTTTTTCCTACCTTAA
>JBIOGV010000118.1:0-10630 GCA_044448365.1 Chitinophagales bacterium | reverse complement strand
TGCGCCGAAAATAAAGATCAAAGAAATTAAAGAAATAATAATGATGTGGCCCGCAATCATGTTTGCGAACAAACGTATCATTAAAGCAAAGGGTTTTGTGAAGATTCCAAGTATTTCAACCGGGATCAAAATGAATTTTACAGCAAATGGCACACCGGGAGGCCAGATAATATGACCCCAGTAATGTTTATTGGAACTGAACATGATAACGATGAAAGAAATCGCAGCTAATACCAATGTAAAAGCAATATTGCCTGTGACATTGGCAGTTCCCGGAATTAAGCCCACAAGATTATTAATAAGAATAAAAAAGAATACTGTAAGCAGGTAAGGTAAATACTTATGATACTTGTGCCCGAGATTTGGTTTTGCAACATCATCCTGTATAAAAGTGATGACAGGTTCCAGTAAACTCTGACTGCCTTTTGGCGCCGAAGCAACACCTTCGCCTTTTTTGTAGCGTTTTGCAATGCTAAGCATGATCCAAACCAGCAGCGCCAATGCAATGATCATTTGGACAACATTGCGGGTTAAAGAAAAATCGTAAACTTTCACAGCATCATCAATCTTTCCTTCTTCATTTACTGCAACTATTTGTCCTGCATGATATTTTTTTGCATCCAGGGTTTTCAATTTCTTCTCCGTGATCATTGAATATCCTTTATAATCCGCCTCTCCATCCTGAAACCTGGAAGAAATAAAAAAAGAAAAACCTTTTTGAGGTGAATACAATATTACGGGTAAGGAAATGACGGCCCGGTGTTCTTTGCCATCACCATCCTTGTAAGAAAAAAAATGAAATTCATGTGCATCTAAAACGTGGCCGAATATGACCTCATTGGCATCAAATGATTTTTTTTCAGGTTTTGTCTCCGTATCAGGCTGACCCTGGCCAAAAATGAAACCTGAAAATAGGCTGAAAACCGCCACCAACAAGCATTTGAGACGCGCAATGACCATCGGGTTCTGAAATTTGCCGCAAAGATAGGGAGCGGGGAGTGAAAAACCAGAAAAGTTTGACAGGAAAAGTTGCTGGTTGCTGGTTGCTGGTTGCTTGTTTTATGCCATTGATTTTTTCTTTGAAGTTGCAGGCTAAAATACCAATAACAAGAAACCAATAAAGGGCAACCAGCATCAAGCGACCTTGGTTTTTTTATCGAACTGCAGCTGGTACAATTTATAGTAATACCCTTCCAGTGAAAGCAATTCATCATGAGTTCCCATTTCCTTTATTTCACCTTTATCCAGAACAATTATTTTATCTGCTTTACGAATTGTAGAAAGTCGGTGAGCAATCACAATGGAAGTTCTTCCGGCAATTAATTTATCAATGGCTTTTTGGATCAAAATTTCACTTTCCGTATCGACTGATGAAGTGGCTTCATCCAGGATCAGGATGGAAGGATTATATAAAAGTGCACGAATAAATGATAATAATTGTCGCTGACCAAGAGAAAGAGTGGCACCTCTTTCCATTACATTGTAATCATAATTGCCGGGGAGCTGCAGGATAAAATCATGCATATCTATCAGTTTTGCCGCTTCAATTACTTTTTCTTTTGGAATATCAGGATTGCGAAGAGTGATATTGTCAATTACGGAACCGGAAAAAAGAAATACATCCTGTAAAACGACACCGATACCTTTTCGCAAGGCATTCAAATTATACTCATCAATATTTACATGATCAATGCTGATCATTCCTCTTTGAATATGATACAAACGATTCAATAAACTAATAATGGTTGTTTTCCCACTGCCTGTGTGTCCTACAATGGCAACTGTTTCTCCTGCATCTACTTTGAATGAAACATCTTTTAAAACATACTGATCGGGATCATACCCAAATGAAACATGATCAAAATTTATTGTGCCCTGAATTTTAGCCGGAGCATAATTTCCCTGCGTTTTTATATAATCCTGGTTATCCAAAACCTTAAATACCCGTTCACTGGCGATGACTCCCATTTGAAGCACATTGAATTTATCAGCGATCACCCGCAAAGGGCGAAACAGTAAATTCAGACACATATAAAACATCATCATCTTTCCGCCAAGTTCTTTGGCTTCTGCGGCGGATGCACCGGCACTTACGGCTATCCACCATACCAATAAACCAGTTGAAAGCGCCAATACAATTTCAACAACAGGAAAAAAAACAGAATAAGCAAAAATGGCATCAATGTTTGCGTTACGATGACTTTTATTTATTTTTTTAAACTTTTCAAATTCCCTGTCTTCCGCTGCAAAAGCCTGCACCACCTGCATGCCCGTGATATGTTCCTGTACAAATGCATTTAGCTGGGCTACTGCATTTCGAACCCTGATAAATGATTTGTTTACACTTTCTTTGAAATAATAAGTAGCAAGAATCAGTATTGGAAAAGGAGCCAGGCAAGCCAATGTCAGCCGCCAGTCCACATAAAACATGAATAATAAAATAGAAATGATAGAAAGCAGATCGGCAATAATCGGGACAAGACCGTCGGAGAAGATATCGTTGATGGCCTCAATATCATTGATCGTTCTCGTGGTAAGAGTGCCAATCGGCGTTTGATCAAACTGGCGCAGATTCAGATCCACAACTTTCTCATACACCCTTACCCGCATATCCCTTACCACAGTTTGACCGAGCCATGCAGTGATATAAGTAAAATAAAATCGAAACCCACTTTCAATAAGCAATAATCCAATTTGAATAACCGTCATCCAGATTATCCAGTCAAGCATTTTACCGGCGATAAATTTATCTACAGTAATTTTTATTAAAAAAGGACGAACAGGGGTAATAATCGCAAGAAAAACGGCAAGCCAGATAGAAAGATAAAATCTTTTTTTATAAGGCGCTGCAAAACGAAATACCCGTTTCAGGTTTTCGAAATCAAATAATTTTCTTAATACTTCGCTGGCCATTGTTTTTACTTGTTGCTGGTTACCGGTTTCCAGTTTCCGGTAACAAAGCCTACAAATTTAAGAAGCATCACCGGACATCAGTAACATTGAACACAAAAGAGTACATGTTGCTTATTTAATGGATCAGTTCGACCTAAATAACCAGTAACTGGTAACCAGCAACTAGTCTTCACTTCCCATAGCTTTTTTGTAAGCTTTGATGAAGATCGCCCCAAGATTTTTATAAGGAGGAATATAATCTTCGAATCCTTCTACTTTCACTTTTTTCTCCAGTTCTTCCCAGAAAGGGATCCAGTCAATATTATTTCCATTCCTGACTTTTTCCATTAATAAATTAAAGAAGGGCTGGTTTACTGCGGTTTTGCCAATTTGTTTGGAGGTGATGATGTGTGCATCGGGCGAGTGTTTCAAAATATCATTGATCAGATAATAACCGCCGCAGGAACCCATGAAAACTATTTTTGCCGAGGGTAAGATCTGGTCAATGGTATAAGGCGCATTATAACTATGACCGCGATGAATGACAACAGTCGGGTATAAATTATTTTTCAATAAAAACGTATCCAGGGCATCCTGGGCCTTCTTGTCCTGGTCATCTTCTTCAGGCAGCGGCAGATTAGCATAAATGGAAACAGGTTTGCCTTTTATTGAATTTATGGTGATCCAGTTCTGCGTCGTTGTTATTTTCCAGAGTTTTGGATCGAACATGCGCTTAAATCCCTGGAAAATCCCAAGTCCATCTTTGTCTCCATAAAAAAATACCTGCATCACCACCCTGCCTGTATCATTTGCCAAAGCTCTGAACGGAACGCCGTATACAGGCGGAATACCAAATTCTTTTGAAAGGTTAATATGATTATTGGTATCTGCGGAAAGAAAAAGTTTATGGAGAAGATCATACATCACAATTCCGCGCTTGTTATTGCCGGTAATGTTCCGTTCATAATTTGCTTTTATATTGGAAAGCATTTTTTCTGCAAGCGGCTTTATGGTTTCAACGATACTTGCATAAGAATCCGCCACATCTACTCCATCTTCCAGGCCATTTGATTCTTCCAGTTTTCCAACAAACGCTCTCATCAATTTCTCTGCATCACTTTCTGCGACTGTATCCTTTGGTTTTTCAAAACTGTTCAAAAAACTACTTAACGTATTATAGCCGGCACACATTTTTATGAACTTCCTGTACTTATCAAATTTTACATTCATCAACAACGAATCACCACGCTGATTGATCCGTTCCATCATCAACGGATAAACACCTTTTACAAAACTGGAAGTATAAATAATACCATCCGTTGTTACTGCGAGGTAATACAGTTCCTCCGCAGTTAATGGCTGAATGATCTTAAATCGTATTGAAAGATTATCAACTTCATGAAGTGAATTAATGGTGTTGACAAATATATCTGTAGCCTTTGTTTTAATCCTGTTTTCGAGTTCTTTATAACCATAAGCTGTGTCCCTGTTGAGAGCCCGCTGCACATAATCAAGGTGGGTTTTTACCAGCAACCGATAATATCCAACGGTATCATCCTTTACGGCATCAATGTCGCCGATCGTCATATTACCCTTCATTATTTCATCCAAAAAAGGGAAATACCACCGACCACTATTGCTTAAAGCCATTTTTGAAACCGCACTTACAAGGGGATCATCAATTTTCCGGATAGCTACCGCCAATTTATTATTTGCGGCTGCGAAATCATACAACTGGCCCGGGTCCCGATAACCTGCCAGCCTTATCAAACTATCGAGGAAAGGGACGTCTGTATTATCTCTCAGTTTCAAAAAAACCTGGTCAGGATACAAAGCACAATATTTTTTTAGCAGCATGTACTGGCTGCTTTTGTATCCTTCATTCTTATCAAAAATCCCTGCATTAAGAAGATTTAATCCTACATCATAGGGTTGCCTGCTAATAATAGCATCAATAGGTTCATTCGCTATGTCGGCGCGCATGCATTTTTCATATTCATCAATGATCACAGGCAACCGTGCAGGGCTTACGATTCCCCTTCGCCAGTTGTTATTGAAATATTTTAACAGATTTTCCAGCCCGCGCAGATATTTGATCTTTCCCTGGGAACTTAACACAGTATCTTTTTCAATACGATATTGAACCCAGTCAACATCATTGGTTACGGCTTTAGTGAGTAAGAAATTCACCTCATCATTTGAAGAAGGGCTGAATTCACCATCAGCCTTGCCATCGGATTTCAAAATTTCTTTTTGCTGCTTGTCTACGAAATCATGAAACAATTCACGGTTTTTGGGAGGCTTGAGGTCTTTCACCGGGTCTGGGTCTTCGGCTTGAGCAAGCAATGGTTGAAATGCAAGCAGGCAGCTCAGGAGTACCAGGTATTTGGGTGCTGAAATCATAAGGATCGTTCAGCAAATTTACTATGCATCTTTGAAATGCCCTACTATACAATTATTTATCCCGATTCAGCGGTTTTGATCAAAGAAACCACGAATCGTCCAAATCAAATTTTTAGGTACCCAAAAAAATCTTACCGGCCCGGCCTGCTGGCAGGGAGGTTAATTTTTTATTAAGTCTGTGTTATGAGATATATCGATTTTCTTTAGAAATAATCTTCATGTAGGTTTGCGCAAACAAAAGCAAAAATGGAAGCCAGGGCAAGAAAAGTTTTAATTGCCGATGATGAACCCGATATACTGGAGATTTTGAAATACAATCTTGTTAACGAAGGTTACCAGGTAATCACTGCCAAAGACGGCGATGAAGCCATTGAAAAAGCCAAAATTTTTCAGCCCGACCTTGTTGTACTTGATATCATGATGCCAAAGAAAAGCGGGGTACAGGTTTGCGAAATACTCAGGACTCAGTCTGCATTCAGAAATACGCTGATCATTTTTTTAACGGCCCTGAATGATGAAACTACACAGATCAGGGGGCTTGAAACCGGTGCCGACGATTATATAAGCAAACCTATTAGTCCAAAAGTTTTTATTACCCGTGTAAATGCTCTTTTCAGAAGAGTTCCAAAGAAAGAAAGTAAAACAGTTCAGGTCGATGGTCTTATTATTGATCCCGAAAAATTTGTAGTACAATTGGAAGGAAAAGAAATTCTCCTGGCGAAAAAAGAATTTGAATTACTTCACCTGCTTGCCTCGCGGCCCGGTCGCGTTTTTTTAAGAAATGAAATTCTCAGCCAGGTCTGGGGAAACGATGTAATTGTCGGTGATCGTACTATCGATGTACATATACGAAAGATCCGCCAGAAACTGGGCGTTGATTGTATTACCACCGTTAAAGGAGTAGGGTATAAATTTGAACTATAAGCAACAAGGCTCAAGGTGCAAGGAACAGGTCAAAAGAGCTTGTACCTTAGCAAAATGCTTAATACCAAAAACGTTTCGCCACGCAAGCTTTCCGCATTCACGGCCCTCGTACTTTCTGTACCGATCTGCATTGCTATTTATTTTTTACACGCGGGCTGGCAGGTGTTATTGATCTTCTTTGCAGTCATTTTTACCGGCAGCTATTTATTGATTGCCTTTACACTGGAGCGTTTCATTTATAGGAAGATCAAGCTTATTTATAAATTCATTTACCAAACAAAGGCAAGCAAAAAAGAAGAAGTCTATTATCAATATCTTTTGCCTCAAAAGAGCATCGATGAAGTAAGAGAAGATGTTGAGAAATGGGCTGAAAAGCAGGCTGAAGAAATTGAAATACTAAAAAGAAACGAACAATTCCGAAAAGAGTTTTTACAAAATCTTGCTCATGAATTTAAAACTCCTGTGTTCGCCATACAAGGTTATGTCGATACTTTACTGCAGGGAGCACTGGAAAATCCTGAGGTCAATCGCCCTTTTCTCGAAAAAACTTCAAGAAATATCGACAGGCTGGTTAACCTTATCAATGATTTGGACGAAATCTCAAAACTCGAACGGGGCGAGCAGGTATTCTATAAACAAAATTTTATAATCCAGGATATAGTAAAGGAAGTTTTTGAAAGCCTTTCCATAAAAACAGAACAAAAAAATATCCGATGCAGCATTAAAAAAGGCTGTGAATCCCCGCTAACAGTTTTTGCAGATAAAGAAAAAATAAGACAGGTAATTCTGAACCTTGTTGAAAACTCAATTAAGTACGGCAAATATGGCGGCAATATAAACGCCAGCATGTATATTACCGATGAGAAACATGTATTGGTTGAAATAAGTGATGATGGAATCGGAATGGCTGAGCGACACCTCTCAAGAATTTTCGAACGGTTTTACCGAACAGATGAAGGTCGTAGCCTTGATATTACGGGATCCGGTTTGGGCCTGGCGATTTGTAAACATATTATTGAAGCGCACGGGCAAACCATCCATGTACGCAGCACAGAACATGTGGGAACAACTATTGGTTTTACACTGGAAAGAAAAAAAGAGTAAAATTTAAAATTTGCCGAATAGAATTACAGAACGTACAAAAGTGCGACGCCTGCCTACCGGGCAGGCAGGCAATGAAAGCACAACAGAAGTAATGAAGCCTGGTATATAATCATCATTTAATAAAATAAACATCTTCTTATTTGTCATCACCACCAAAAAATGAATTAAAAAGGGTTCTCTCTCCCGTCATGCTTTGGGGATTGGGGGTAGGTTACGTGATCTCGGGCATGTATTTCGGCTGGAATCTTGGCTTAAAAGAAGGAGGAACATTAGGGCTGGCCATTGCTACATTTTTTATCATCATCCTGTACGTCACCTTCACCTTTAGTTATACCGAGCTGGCTTGCGCCATACCCAAAGCCGGGGGAGGCTTTGATTATGCCATCCGTGCACTGGGAAAAGACTTGGGATTTATTGCCGGCATGGCCCAGAATATAGAATTCATATTTGCACCACCTGCCATTGCATTTGCCATCGGCGCTTATTTCAATTTATTTTTTCCCCAGCTATCTATTTTGTTCATTGCCATTTTCAGTTATGCAGTTTTTACCGCACTCAATATTTACGGCGTGAAGGCTGCCGCCGTTTTTGAATTGGTAATAACCATACTTGCCGTGGGTGAGTTGCTCTTATTTACCGGCATCACCCTGCCCCATTTTCAATTAAAAAATCTGCAACATAATGCATTTCCCAATGGCTGGGCCGGTGCATTTGCTGCAACTCCTTTTGCCATTTGGTTCTTCCTGGCGATCGAAGGAGTTGCCAATGTAGCCGAAGAAGCCATTAACCCGAAACGGACGATGCTGCTTGGTTTTGGTTCAGCAATTCTGACACTGGTAATATTATGTATACTCACTTTCATCAGTTCAACCGGTGTTGCAGGATGGGAAGCTATCGTTTATAAAAATAATGGTGATACTTCAGATTCACCATTGCCATTGGCATTAAGTCATGTTGTTAGTGATAACAACCTGCTGTATCATTTACTTATTACAATCGGATTGTTTGGATTGATCGCATCCTTTCACGGCATCATTCTCGCCGCAGGGAGAGCAAGCTTTGAATTTGGAAGAGTACAATTTGCCCCTGCATTTTTAAAAAATATACATCCGAAATTTCAAACGCCTGCAAATGCATTGTTGGTAAATATGGCAATCGGGATTATCGCTTTGTTGACAGGCAAAACTGCGGAGATCATCACGATCTCTGTGTTTGGAGCATTAACACTATATATTGTATCGATGATAGCACTGTTACAACTCAGAAAAAAAGAACCGCAGTTGGATCGGCCATTCAGAGTGCCCATGTATCCGTTATTCCCGGTAGTTGCATTGATGATCGCTGTATTTTCTTTTATTGTAATGACTATTTATAACTTAAAGCTGGCGCTGGTATTTTTTTTAATCATCGGGGTCTGTTATGCTGCGTATAAATTATTCGCAGGAAAGAATTGAAATAATTAGTACATTTTATCACCCAAATATCTATGACTACAAAAGAAATCATCCAATATGTAAAAGATCATCCTTCGGGAAAAGTAAAGATCGCATTCAGCGATATTGATGGAATACTAAGAGGTAAATACATTTCTTCCGAAAAATTTCTTTCTGTCGCAGAGAATGATCTCGGGTTTTGTGATGTGATCTTTGGATGGGATGCCGGTGATGTTTTATACGACAATACAAAATACACGGGATGGCATACAGGTTACCCGGATTGTCCCGGTGTAATTGATATGAATACCTTCCGAAAAATTCCCTGGGAAAATGATGTTCCTTTTTTTCTTGGAGAATTTATGGATCAAAAAGGGGATCCTTCAGCAGTTTGCCCGCGTCAATTGCTAAAAAAGATATTGAACGAAGCAAACAAAAAGGGTTTCGCTCCATTTTTTTCACAGGAGTTCGAATGGTACAATTTTGCAGAAACACCACAAACAGCCAATGATAAGCAGTTCAAAAATCTGACCCCAATTACGCCGGGCATGTTTGGATATTCCATTCTTAGAAGCTCATTGGAAAATTCTTATTTCACTGACCTCTTTGAAAGTTTAAAAAAATTTAATGTCCCATTGGAAGGGTTGCATACAGAAACAGGTCCCGGAACCTACGAAGCAGCGATCGTTTATTCAAATATCCTGGAAGCCGCAGACAGGGCTATTCTTTTTAAAACAGCAGTAAAAGAAATCGCATACAGGCATGGCATTCTTGCCACGTTCATGGCAAAGATAAATGAAAACCTGCCGGGTTGTGGCGGTCATGTTCATCAAAGTCTATGGGACAAAGAAGGAAAGAAAAATCTTTTTTATCATGAAAAAGATAAAATGAAATTAAGTGAGCTGGCGAAAAATTATGTCGCCGGACAATTATATTGCCTGCCATTTATTCTTCCCCTATTTGCTCCTACGGTCAATAGTTATAAAAGATTGGTAGAGGGAGCCTGGGCGCCTACGACACTCACCTGGGGAGCAGATAACCGAACAGTGGCATTACGAGTCTTAGCCAGCAGCAGTAAATCATGCCGCCTTGAAACAAGAGTGATTGGTTCAGACGTGAATCCTTATTTAGCAATGGCCGGCTGTTTAGCTGCAGGCTTGTATGGAATAAAAAATAAGCTGAAATTAAAACAACCCGCTACTGTTGGAAATGGCTACAGGGATTATTCAAATGGTGTTCTGCCTTCTACATTGATAGAAGCTACTCAGCAAATGAGATCTTCAAAACTGGCAAATGAATTATTAGGAGAAAAATTTGTTGAGCACTTTACACAAACAAGAGAATGGGAATGGAAACAGCATTTAAAAGCGGTGACCGATTGGGAATACAAAAGATATTTTGAAATCATTTGAGAATGAAGAAGTCAAAATTAAAAAATCAAAAACCTTCCGCATAGCATTAGTTTTTCACTTTTGACTTTTTACTTTTGAATTATTATGGAATTCAATACAGTTTACCAGTACAATTTTCCGACTACAATCCGTTTTGGGGCAGGAGCAAGTAACGAATTGGGTGACTATCTTGTAAAAAATAATTTATCCAGCCCATTAATAGTTACTGATCGTACTGTTGCTCAATTGGATTTTTTTAAAGAGATCATTAATGACTTAAAAAAGAAAAACATTTCCACCGAAATATTCTCTGATATCCATAAAAATCCGGTCAAATCCGATGTATACAAAGGAACCGATGTTTATGATACCACAGGAAGAGATTCGATCATTGGAATTGGTGGTGGCGCAGCATTGGATGTGGCCAGGGCCATTGTGTTAAGAGTCAATCACAGGGAAGATCTTTTTAAATATGATGACCTG
>JBIOGV010000117.1:0-10726 GCA_044448365.1 Chitinophagales bacterium | reverse complement strand
ATCTCCCGCCATTCAAAACTTGTTCCATATGGGCTTGTGTCAAACCCAAGGTGTGTTTTATACCATTCGTTAATTGCGTTTGGGTCTTTACATTTGAAGAAAATACCCCCTATTCCTGTTACTTTTTTCATTTTTGTATTTTTTTTGTTAGATATTATTGTCTTGAAAGTGAAACCTAAAAGAAACGAAGTAGCAATTAGTGTTATCGTCAATGACATCCTTTTCATTATTTTTAAAATTAATTTTTTTTATTTTATCATTAACATTTGAGGTCTGTCTTACGCTCACCGCTAACAGTCAGGGCTTGGCGCCGTGATGGTATTCCGTGATCTGTCAGTCCGAACCGCTGCTAAGTAAAGTTATGTAGTTGAAGTTATATTCTATTGCCCGGCATTATTCGTCAGCCGGAATTGAAGTTGAGTAGAGTACGGGACGATGAGTTTATATTCGTTCAGCCGCAATATTGCCAGGCCAATGTTAGCGGTTCGTTGTTTTTAAGTGTTGTGATTATTTTTCGAGTATGTTTTTCAAAGTTGACAAACTAATATCCATATCTTTCGCAACATGTTTTTCTAGCATTGGAACCATTATGTTCATAGGATATTTCAATGTACCGGCATTGCTCCAATATACTTTGGTTTGATTATCGGATAAAGATTCTGTCTCCATGATTATATAGGCAATGGCTCGCATTGGTTTTACAAAGCGAATTTCTGTTTCAATTTTTTTCCCTTCAATGATATTCTTAATTTCCTTTTCTCCTTCACCGGCATTTTTATTTCCTTTCCAGGCATAAATATATCCAACTGTTCCGTCTGTTCCTTTGAATTCTCTTTTCCTGTCAGGGGCAGTCATTGCATGTTTGTTGAACTTGTCTTGGTTTTTGAGCAATTTTAAATAGTCAAATACTTTTTGTCGGGGTGTATTGATGATAATTTCACGATTGACATAATGTTCCCTCTTCATGAAAAGTGCAATGAGTAACAGCGAGGCAATGATGTCTGCCACTACAAGTAGAATTGTAATTAGGATATTCATTTTATTTTTTAATAGTTGTATTCTCAGTCAATTCTGTTCCTTTGTATCCTTCTTCAAATTCAATGTCGGTTGATACCCATCCTTCCTTTTTGTCGGGTTTTAGTACATTAAAATGTAAATGAGGTACTGTCGTGTAACCTGTCATTCCGCTTAAGCCGATTGATTGTCCTTTTGTGACGGTGTCTCCCACTTTTACAAATGACCCATTCTTAATTAAATGCACATATTGGCTAAAAAGCCCGCATTTAGGATGGTAAATTGTTATGTAGTTACTATAGTCAATCCAGTCTTTAGTTGTTCCTCCTAAACTATAATCTTTTACTACTCCTACTACATAGCCATCGGCCGCACTACAAACTGTGTCGTTGATTTTTAAAGAAAAATCAATTGCATGCCTCGAGTTGTCAGCATTATGTGAGTGCGACCCGTTGTAGCCCTGGATAATTTTATATGATCGGTTTTTAGGAAATGGCAAACTGAATTTTTCTTTTATTATTTCTTTATTTAAATCACCGACTATGGAGTTAAATTTTATAATAATTTCTTTTTGACCTTTCAAATAGTAATTGATTATTGTATCACTTTTTTCCTTTAAGGTCAAAGTGCCGAATTTAGCTACTATGTCAAGTAAAGATTTATCTGATGAAGAAATTGAAATTCTCAAGGGACAATTAAGTGGATTTTTTACTTCCACTTTCAGTGTGTCATTGTGGTAAGAATATTTTGCAGGAAACTCAAATTGATAATATTTTTCTTGTGGTAATTTATTTTTTTTCGAACAAGCAGTTGCCAATATCATTCCCAAAATAAAGAATAAAGTTTTTCTCATAGTGCTGGCTGAATTTGCACACAACGCCCAGGGCCTGGCGATGCGGCGGTATTTGAAAATCGTCAGCCCGTAACTGCTGCTGATTAAAGTTACAAAAGATGATGATAAGAACTATGGCCAGGCTTTATTCATCTGCTGGAACTAAAGCCGATTAGCGAACAAAAAGTTGAGTATATATTTGTCGCCCCGGCATGGCGCCAAACCGCATGTTAGCGGTTCGTGCTTTTGGTTGTGAAGTTATTGCACGTATATCACCGCCTTCTTTGTATCTAAACCTTTAAGTAGCATCTTTAAAAAGTCGGTGCTGTCCCGATGGCTATCGGGATGGTTTAGCCTCCATCTCCCCCTAATGAAATATTTATTTTTTCTCATCAGATAGCTATCGGATTTATTTCTGATTAAGATCCCATAGTACCTGTCTTAATTTCTCCAGCTCGCTTGTAATTGGCAGCGATCACTCCGCTTGGTGTCGCCGTACTCTCTACTAGGGCGAATGCTGCCGGAATCGTACCGTCAGCAAACAGCTTATTTCCTGTGCCGAGCGTCAACGGATGAATTAGAAGCCATAGTTCATCGACCAGATCATGTTTGAGCAGTGTCTGGACCAGGTTACCACTACCGTGGACTTGAATATCAGAACCTCCCGATTTTTTGAGCTTTTTGATATCATCTACGCTTTTCAGAAAAACTGAATTTTTCCAATCTGACTTTTTCAGGGTGCTACTCATAACGTACTTTGTGGCATCATTAACGCCAGGCCAGATGCCTTCATGTTCAGGAAAGAAGGAAGCAAAAATCTCAAAGGTTTTTCTGCCCAAAAGAAGGTCATACGCAGGTTGCTTTTGTTTTTCCGCGATCTTATCAAGAGCTTCATCGTAATGCGGAGCACTCCAACCGCCATATTTGAAACCCTCCTCGGGTCCCCCAGCAGCTTGCATGACTCCATCTAATGTAATAAATGATCCGACAATTATTTTTCTCATATTATTTAATTTATTTTTTAAAAAATTTTTTCAAAATTGTGTATGATACAAATTTCGACAACAATGTAATGTTAGCAGCACCTGTCTGCTGGTAGTCAGGATTTTTCTTTCTATTGTCTTTGCGATAAAGTTGCCAATAATTCTTCCAGGTTTTTCATTGTCATAGTAAATCCTGTCTGGAAGCCCTCAATCATCTTCTCTAAGCGGGCAAGGGATTCATTGTAAATAGTAATACTGACTTTTGTCTTTCCGTTTTGTTCGCTGAAATTCAAATCCCAATCAGAACCTGGCAATTCAGGGTTTTCATCTTTGTCTGCAAAAGCATTCGACATTTTGAAATTGGTTTTTGGACTAATGGAAGTAAATTGCTGAAGTGACCAACGCTCTTCTCCCTCGGGGCTTACCATAGCATAAAATCTTCGTCCACCAACTTTGAAATCCATAATTTTTGTCTTTGATGCCCAAGGTTTAGGTGCCCACCATTGGTCAAGAATTTCTTGTTTGGTAAAAGCGTCCCATACCAGCGAAAGGCTGGCAGCAAATTCTCTGTTTACGAATACTGTTTTTGTTGGTTTGTCAACGGTAAAATCAAATAGCAAACTGGTTTTCATTTTTTCTTTTTTTTCATTGTTGAAAATACTTTGTCGAGTTGAGTGAAACGAGTTTCCCAAATTTTGCGGAACTGCTCAAGCCATTTGTCTATTTCTTTCATTTTGCCTATTTCGAGTTGGTAATAAATTTCTCTGCCTGATAGTTCTTGTTTTACCAATTCGCATTCCGTCAATATTTTAATATGTTTTGATACAGCCTGTCTGCTTGTGTGAAAATGTTCGGCAAGTGCATTTGGTGTCATTGCCTGTATAGCAATAAGCCCAATAATAGCCCGCCTTGTCGGGTCGGCAATAGCTTGAAAAACATCTCGTCTTATTTCCATTTTTGATTATTTGCTACTATGTGGTTGCAAATATAAGTGCAATTACCTGGTTGCGCAAATATTTTTTTGTCAAAATGAAAATTTGGGAAAGTTTGAAGTCGTAGGGTGTTGCTATAGCATGACCGCTAACGGTAACGCATTTGTGTTTGTGGCGAAATTTGAAATTCGTCAGTTCGGTACAAATGCTGATTAAAAATATTAAAGTTCATTGTTAATTCTACAGCTCAATTTATAACGTCCAGCCCGGACTGCAGATGATAAGCGAACAGGACGATGAGTATATATTTGTCAGCCAGCATAGCCGAATGTTGGCGGTTCGTTGTTTATTGTCCTGATTGCTCATAGTAAAGTGTACCGCTCTTGTCGTAGGCTTTTCTCTCACTGTTTTAAGTAATGAAGCGCGACACTTCCTGATTTAAAAATCTTTGACTCAACGAGTTTTAACTGTAATTTCTTTTGCAGGTTGATACCATCAAACAGCCGTCTCCCTTCCCCCACAACTATCGGGTGAACCACAAAATGATATTCATCAATCAGGCCAAGCTCTGCAAGTTGTGTAGGAATGGTTACACCACCGGCTAAAATATTTTTGCCTGGTTCCTGTTTCAATTTAAGTATTTCGTCGTGAAGGCCTGTACGAACAATTTTCGTTTTTTCTCCTTCAGGGCTGTCTAATGAGTGTGAGAAAACAACAATTTTGTCGACGGCTTCAAATGCCCGGGCAAATTCTACATGTGCTTTTCTATCACTGGCAGGGTTTTTCGCCACATCGGGCCAATAAGGAACCATCAGTTGATAGGTTTTACGCCCATAAAGGAATGTGCCGGCATCCCGCGTGAGCTGCGTAACGTACTCAAACGTTTCTTCATCGGGAATGAATTTGGTGTGGTCGACGCAGCCATCTAAGGTGGTGTTGATTGCGTAGATTAAATTTCTCATTTGATTGAATTTAAATTGGCTGTCATTTCATTACTTGTGGTGCACGCCTTACAATGACCGCCAACTGTCCGAGCATTTGTGCTGTTGGGGCATTTTATATTCGTCGCCCTTGGCAACAGAAGCCGAACATTGTTACCTGCCTGCCGGCAGGCTAAAGATAAAAATTTATTCTTTTGCTCAATAGAATTACGTCGCGCTGGAACCGAAGCCCAATTAAAAAACTGATGAAGATAACAACAAAAAGCCAAATTGAAATTCGTCTGCCCGAACAAATGCCAAATAGAATTACAAATGCTCATTGTTATTCAGTCAGCCCCAATATTGCAAAACCCCGTGTCAGCGGTTCGTGCTTTTGTCGTGAAGCCATTTTTCTCATATTTATTGCTTAATTGAAATTGGTTACTTTAAAAAATCATCCAGATACCCTAATATTGTTTTCGTCTGCATCATCAGGGTTACGTGTCCCTGTGAAGGAACAATAGCCAAATGCGATTTTGGCATCGGTTCTAAATCAGCAGAAACACCACCACCTAATAATTGATACGTTTTCATCAACTCTATTTTATCCAATCCATCATTATCGCCTGAGATGAGCAATACTGGCGAAGTAATTTTTGCAATATTGGAGTCACCGCAGTCAAACGATTCTCCTGCAAAATCAATCATTTGTTGTAAGAACTTTTTCCATTTAGTTTTGTCGGGTGCTATCGCATCGTATGCAGCTTTCAGAGGCGTGTTATCAAAAAATTCAGGCTTAAAATCTTTAAATCCGCTGTTTACAACTGGTAGCCAACCACTGGTTTTGTAAGTAGAAGAAATAATCACTAATTTTCTTAACCGTTTAGGGTATTGTATTGCGAATTGGTAAGCTACGGAACCGCCCATACTATATCCTGCAACATCAGCACTATCAACTTTTAAATAGTTCATTACTCCTTCCACATCACTTGCAAGGGTAACTATGTCTAATTTTCTGTCTGAAAAAGGTGTGTGTCCATGACCCTGAAATTCAATGGCAATTACTTTTCTTGTTTTTGATAATTCTGGTATTAATTGTCCCCAATTCATCTCAATGTTATAAAAAGCACCATGTAGTAAAACGATAGGCATGCCCTTACCATATACTTCGTAATAAACTTTAATACCATTGACTGATACATAACCACTGTCGTTAGGTTTACTTTGTTGCCCGTTGGACTTCAATACTATAAAAAAAAGCATAGCAATTGCTAATGTCGGTTTGAGGATATTAAATCCTGTCAATACACTTTTCATTGTGTTACTTTTTTAAAGTGGTTAATAATTCATTTAATTCGTTTAATGTCATTGTGAAACCTTCTTTGAAGCCCATTTCTAGCATTTTTTCTAAACGTTCCTGTGATTCATTATAAATAGTAATGCTAACTCTTGTTATTCCATTTTGTTCGCTAAAATTCAAATCCCAATTTGAACCTGGCAAATGTGGATTTTCATCTTCATCAGCAAACACGCTTAAATACTTAAAGTTGGTTTTTGGACTAATAGAAGTAAAATCTTGAATGCTCCAATGTTCTTGCCCATCAGGACTAACCATAGCATAAAATCTTCGTCCACCTACTTTGAAATCCATAAATTTTGTTTTGGAAGTCCAAGGCTTTGGTGCTACCCATTGGTCAAGTATTTCGGCTTTGGTAAAAGCATCCCAAACTAATGAAAGTTCTGCATCAAATTCTCGTATTATGAATACCGTTTTCGCTGCTTTGTCAACGGTAAAATCAAATAATAAATTGTTCATTTTTTCTGCTTTTTAGTTGTTGATAATAAATTGTCTAATTGGTTGAATTTTGTTTCCCAAATCTTTTTGAATTGTTCCATCCACTTATCTATTTCTTTCATTTTGTCAATCTCAAGTGAGTAGTAAATTTCTCTCCCTTTTTGTTCTTGTTTTACAAGTTCGCATTCTGTCAAAATGCGTAAATGTTTTGAAACCGCTTGTCGTGTTGTGTTGAAGTTTTCGGCAATGGCATTGGGAGTCATTGCCTGTAATGCAATAAGGACGATAATGGCTCGTCTTGTTGGGTCTGCAACCGCTTGAAAAATATCTCTACGCATTTGTCTAACTGGTTTAATGAAACTAATCGGTTGCAAATACATGTGCAACTTTTCGGTTTCGCAAATTTATTTTCAAAAATATTTTTTCAAAGAGAAAGTATGGGAAAGTTTGAAATCGTAGGGTGTCACTGTAGCATGACCGCTAACGTCCATGCATTTGTGCTGTTGGGGCATTAGCATTCCGTCCGCCCATAGCCGGTGCTGATTGAAAATATTTAGTTGAAGTTAAGTACAAAAGCCCATCGATGTTTGTCGAGCCTGAACAAAAGCTGAATAGAATTACAAATGCTCATTGTCATTCCGTCAGCCCCACTTGCACAAAACACAATGTTATGCGTCGTTGTTTTCTCCGTCGTCGCTCGCTACCCCGTTGATTTACTGTACTACTATTTTTCTATTAACAACATTTTTCTTGTCGTCTGTTATTCTCACAAAATAATTCCCGCTTCTCATCTCTCCTTCATCTATCTTTATTTCCTTTCCTGCAAAGCTTACTTTTTTATTTGTCCGCCTAATGCGTCTATTATTTCGATTGTTGAATTTTTTTGCTCCTCGCTAAAGACAATTGTTGTTTGTGAAATAAAGAGGTTTGGGCATACACAAATGTTGGATTCACCCCTATTCAGCGTAGCAATTCCTGTAGGTTGTGTATAAGTTGAAATAAAATTCCCAAATAAATAAGGAGAATAGCCAACCGAAATTTTCAGGGAAGATGATTACATTCGTTTCTTCAATTTCAGCTTTGAATAAGATGACTTTACTAATCTTGTGCTATGGATATGAAAAAGGAATTCCTGAAAATTGAAAAGGAACGGTTCGTTACGTTTATGGATGCGCTCATGGCCATTATCATGACCATTATGGTTTTGGAAATCAAAATACCCGCTGTTGAAACCCTCACCGATGAAACGCTCCGGCAGGAGCTACACAAAGCCGTCACTCCTCTCATCGGCTTCCTTGTTTCATTCGGCACGCTTACCATGATCTGGATATCTCATAATGATTTGATGAGAGACATCAATGGCATAACCAAACAATTTGCCCTTCTTAATTTCTTATTGATCCTCGTTATCGCCCTTGTGCCTTTTTCTACCGCCCTGGGCTGGGGCTATTCAAAAACTTCTCTTGCTGTGTTCATTTATGCGCTCAATATCTTCCTCCTTAGTGCGGCCTTTGCCATCTTATATGGGTTCTCTGTAGCTAAAAAGCTAATACCTGTCACGACTTCTCAATACATGAGGGTAAAAAAAATTATTTCGTTTTCGGGCCTTGTTTTATTGGTGATCGCCATGTTCTTCTCCTTTGTGAATCCCGGCTTTTCACTTTTTTTAACAGCTTTAATTCCGTTGGCACACACTATCCCCATCGTTTTTGCTTATAAGTTTAAGACCTGAAAATTGATAACATAATCCTGTTTTATTGGGATATTATTTCGCCGTATAAATTTCATGCAAAGCCAGGAAGGAAAATACAAGAGCTGCGAAAATAATAAACGATCTTAACCAATTCATGGTGCGCCATCCCGTCAAAGCGTTTTTAAGCGTGTCAATATCGGGTAATGGAGTGGTTTCAAACATGATCTTATTTCTTGGATAGAAATAAGCGAAGGTGAACATATCAACACATAAATACATGGCCAATGCCATTCCTGAATAAATCCTGACAGTGACGGAAACTTTCCAAAATAAAATAAGCACGAGCAATGCCGCTACCAGGTTGGCGGGGGCAATCATTCTGAAAAATTTTTTTGGATTTACTGTCTTAAAATATTCCCTTGCTGTTTCAACCGATTGAGGAATGCCGGCGCCCCATGATTTTGCGTCGATCAGCGAAGTATAAATGTTGGCAAATAGCAATCCACTGGCTAATGAAGTGGAGGCGAATAAAAGTAGTAGTTTCATTTTTTTTATGATATTAAAACCCCGACGACTTTTTTTTCACTCGACGTCGGCGGTTGGTCTTAACCTGTAACCCCGACGAGGTCTAAAACCATTTTTTGTAGTCAGTTTGACTGTTACAATGTCGCCATTTCGTTGTAGCTAACTATTTCGTAAGCGCCATAAAATGACGCATAACGTCCGAGGCTTGCCGCAGGGCTGGTATTTTATAACTGTCCGCCCGGCTACTGAAGCCGATAGAAAATATGATGATGAAGTTAACAACTAAAAGCCAAATAGAATTCGGTCGAGCCCGATATTAGCTGATAGTAGTACAACAGCCGATTAATATTCCGTCCGCCAGCCTTGCAGCAAACCTTTTGTTGTGCGTTCGTGCTTTTCTTCATTCATTTTCCAAATGATATTCTTGTTTGATTATTTCAATAAGTCTTTCTGCGAGTATTTTTTGTTTTTGAGTAAGCAGACAAGAAAACTTTTCTGCCGAAGCGAGATAATGATAAGCTAACGCCACTTCATTTACGTCTTTATAATCAGTTGAAAGCAATGCCGGATGCCCGAAAGGTGGATGAATGATCGATTGCGACGTGTTAACACTTTCATACTCAATTTTCATTTGGGAGAATACATAGCTGTCGAATAAGAGATAGTTGGTTTTGTTCACTGCATCCTGTTTAAGCCTTACCAAATTATCCTGTTGCGATAATGCCAAGAAGGTTACATAATACAAACCCAAACTATCCAATAATTTTCTTGGCCGAATCAATTTTAGTGTACCTGCCGCTTTCATCAGGTCAAAAGTTTTTGAATTGGCATAGGAAGAAGAAATGTTAGCCGTTACAGATCTTCCATAAAGATAAATTTCTGGTGTATTGGAGATATCGTTATGTAATAAGTTTATTAAGGAATCTGCCGTAGCGTAGCTGTATGTTTCTATATTAAGCACAGAATTAAAATGCGCCACATCAGATTCCAAATCTGCTAAAACAGATTGTATATTTTCTTCAATTTCATTCTGGTCCTTGATTGTTTCCCGAAGGTTCTCTGCAAAAAAGCCAAGTGTTACGGCAAGAAATATCATTAAGAATTCCAGTAAATATTCTTTCCATTTTTTTGGTTTATGATGTAAGTCCGGGTGATGATGTACTTCCATATTTTCTGTTTCTTGATTCAGTTTAATAGGCTCGGGGTCTTTAGTAAGAATAATTGCGTCTGAAGGATTTACCGATTGAGTGTTTGTCGGAGTGTCTAAATTTTCTTCGCCTGTATTGTCTGCTATTTATTATTAGTTGGTCAAATTATTAGAGTGTTCAATTGCATGACGCACAACCGCATGTTAGCGGTTCGTTGTTTTATGTCTTGCGTTACTGACCGCTATTTTTATTACTGTCCATAAGGACGTTATTTCTAATAATTGGGTAGGGTTCGGACATCTCAGAAATTAGTTGATAATTTCTCCTTTGACATTCGCCAATTTTTCACGCCATTTTTGGAGTTCCTCAGGTGTTTGTCTCACCCAATCTTTTACTTCACCAATAATCTTCAACGGTTCCTGGGTTCGATATGAACGTGTCGGATTACCTGGAAATTTTTTATCAGTAACGTTCGGATCATTTTCAAAGCTCCCCGTCGGTTCAACTATATAAACACGTTCAAGTCCGTCGCCCTTTGCCAATGCAGCAGCAAGTCCTGCCCCATTAACCAGGGCTGTGAAATAAATATGATTCATCTGGACTTCCGCCTTGTAATTAGAAATACGCCCTGCAGTCAACAAATCGCCAACCTGCAGATCAGCTTTTGTCCCATGGTAAAAGGGGCCTCTATCAGACGGTTTGTCCGCGAATGAAATTGCTAACTCATGCTTTTTTTTTGCGTTGTCAAAGTCGCCCAGGTTTTCATAGCATTTGGCAATGTTTAAATATAGAGAAGGAAAAGCGCTCTTAACTGCATCGTTATTTATTCTTAATGCAAACTGTAAAGCAGTTTCATACCATTTCAATTTGTCGGAAACATTTTT
>JBIOGV010000116.1:0-10744 GCA_044448365.1 Chitinophagales bacterium | reverse complement strand
TCAGCGAGCGCGAGAAAGAAATATTGCAATACACCGTAAATGGCTGGGATGCCAAGCGGATTGCCATTGTTTTGAATATAAGTACGAACACCGTGAGAAAGCATGTCGCAAATATTTATGAAAAATTGCATGTGCAAAGCAAAGCGCAAATCATCCAAATGGCACATAAGAACAAATGGTTTTGAACTTATGAGTCTGATAGATATTGAAAAGCCGTTTCTTTTGAAACGGCCTTTCGTTTATGAGGAAAACCATGTTTCATAAAAAGAGAATGGTGCCAAAACTCTTACCGAAGTCAATAGCAGCTTTTGATTTCCATTTCAAAAATGCTTGAATGAGTTATTTGTACCAATACATATTTTGTAGTAGTTTCAGAACATGGCTGCGCGTCATCTTATACCCGCCTTTTTAATTTTAATAAGTATATATAGCCCGGGTCAAACAAAATTCATTGATAGTTTAAAAAAAGATATTGCATCCGAAAAGGACCCTCAAAGAAAATTAGATGATATTTTTGGGCTCTGCGAACAGCGACAATCTTTTCATACAGATACCCTGGCTCATTATGCAGAAATGGCAAAGAAACTGGCCCAGGAAAGTGGCAACAAATCAAAAATTATTCTTGCTGATTATTTTGTTTCAAACTACCTCACCAAAAAGGAGCAATTCGGAAGTGCATTAAAGATCACCGAAAAGAATTTAAATCAACTGAGTTATAAGGATAATAAAGATGTTTATCTCAAATTCTCAATTCAAAAAGGGCAAATTTTTATAAAGAGTCAAAAATATAAAGAGGCGCTACAGCAATTTTATAAAATTTTAGGTGAAGCTGATCAGGAAGGTGATGACTTAACACAGACCAATGCTAAAACCAACATAGGATGGGTAAACATGGAAATGGGGCAAAATAAAGAAGCCTTAAAATGGTTTTACAGTGCTCTAAGCTCGGCCCATGGCCCCAATATTCCTGATTATTTGGGTGTTATTTATTCCAATATGGCCGCTACCTATGATGAGCTAAATCAGGGCGATTCGGCGGAAGCGTATATTAAAAAAGCAATCAGCGCAGACAGGAAAAGTGGGAAGAATCTCTCATTTCTGGCAAATGCCCTGGCTATACAGTCTGATATTTTTATCAAGACCAAACGTAAATCTCTCGCCGAAGCTTCAATGAATGAAGCTTTAAAAATCCGACAACAAATTGGAGAGCCTTTTTATATTGTTTCGGACATGACGCAACTGGCCATTTTTTATGCCAGCAATAAAGAAGCTGATAAAGGAATAACTCTTTGTAAACAGGGAATTGATATGGCCAATCAATTTGGATTATCGGCTAAGCTGCCGATATTATATGAAGCTCTTGCCAAAAATTATAAAGTGGCAGGTATGTATAAAGAATATGCAGGGACTTTGGATAAAATTATTGCTCTTAAGGATTCTATTTATCAAAAAAATTCTGCCGAGGCATTGGCAGAGATACAGGGCAAATATGATTTGCAAAAAGAAGAAAATACCATTATTCAGCAAAAGCTTGACCTGACAAAAAAGAATTACCTGTTTTATGGTTTGCTTATACTTACCGTTTTTATAATCGCCGCGGCCTATGGCATTTTCAGAAACTACATAAGAAAACACAAGCTCTTGCTGGAAGAAGAAAAACGCCTCGCTGCACAAGCTGTTATGAAGGCTGAAGAGAATGAACGAAAGAGAATTTCTGCCGATCTGCACGATAACCTTGGAGTATATGCCGCTTCCATTGCTGCCAACATTGACCATATATTATTGAATCAAACGCCATCGGATAATCAACTGGTACTGGAGGAACTTCGCAATAATTCGCAATCGATCGTATCACAACTAAGTGATACCATTTGGGCTTTAAAAAAAGATGCATTGTCATTAACAGCAATCAGTGATCGTCTAAAGGTCTTTATTAAAAAGATTCAATCCAGCTACCCTAAGATTGAAATGGAAATTATGGAAGAGATCAGGACGGATTATCTTTTGCCTCCTTCACAGGCTTTTCATTTGTTCCAAATTGTAAAGGAGGCGATCAACAATGCGTTACGTCATAGCAGTTGTAAGGAAGTGCTTGTACTTATTGAAGGGTACGAGAAATGGAAAATTTGTATTGTAGATGATGGAACAGGTTTTCCAAAAGAATTAAACGGTGAAGGGAATGGTTTATTTAATATGAAAAACCGCACCACGGAATCGGGATGGAAAATTGAATGGCGGCCCAATCAGCCACAAGGAACCTGTGTGATTATTGAACCAGCTGAAAATAAAATGTAAAACTGAAAAGACTATTTTTCACTTTTACTGTCCAGAATTACAGGCGCATTCCCTTTTCCTATTACAATGATTTTTGCATTTTGAGATAAAGCCATTTCTTTATAAGCTTTTATTTGCTCATACTGTAATTGTTTGTCGGTAAGACTTTCACTGATGATATGCTGATAGTCTGCGATCCCCTGTGCCTCTATTCGTTTCCTGTCTGCTTCCTGTTTTTCTTTCTGCAAAACAAATTGCATTTTTTGCGCCTCCTGTTCGGCTTGTATTTTTTGTTCGATCGTATTTTTTACTGCCTCGGGCAGTGTAATGTTTCTTACCAATAGATTTTCCAAAAGCAGCCCCCTTTTTTTAAATTCATCTTCTATGCTCTTAAAAATTCTATTTTGAAATTCATCCCGTTTGCTTGAATACAAGGCTACTGCTTCATAGTACACCGCATTATCCCTGATCTCTGTACGGGAAATGGGACGTACAATTTTATACTCATAATCTGCCCCGGTTTCGCGCAGCAACTTGGGTGCTTCAGTGGGAATAAGGCGATATAAAACCGTGAGATCAATGGTTACTTCAAGGCCATCCGCAGTCAATACACGAATGGCATCATCACCTTGTTTTTGACCTTCATCATGAACCCCGCTCATGGTATAGTTCTGAGTTTTTACATCCAGTCTTTGCACTTCATACAAAGGATTGATAAAATGCAACCCGCTTCCAAGTACATCTGGCTGAACATTCCCAAAAAGCTTTTTTACTCCCACCTCTCCTGCATCGACCTGTATAAAGCAGCTTAAACTAATACCGATAATCATTACAACAAGTCCACCTAAAATAAGCCCTCTGCCATATCTTGCCATGCTGGCAATGGTGCGAAAGGTAATTCCCAAAATAAAGATGATGAAGCCTAAAATAAGAAGGAACATACAATCAGATTTAGAATGTAAATGTAGTTTGTTTGGATTGCTACGAAAGACATTGTTCAATTAAAAAGAAATAGTCAAAAGAGGCCTGATCAAATTACATGCGCCCGGAACAAAATATCATCATCAAAAAAAACCTTTCCCCTATCTTCGCAGCATGCTTCCTAAATACAAGCGGGTTCTGCTCAAACTTTCAGGTGAATCATTGATGGGTGATAAAACTTTTGGTCTTGATCAGGATGTGATATCTCAGTATGCCCAGGACATTAAATCAATTATTGAATTAAATGTACAGGTTGCCATAGTCATTGGAGGCGGAAATATTTACCGAGGTACGAATGAGGCGGAAACCGGGATTGAACGCGCACATGGCGATTACATGGGCATGCTGGCAACTGTAATTAATGGTATGGCCTTGCAGGCGGGCCTGGAAAAAATTGGCGTCTATACACGGTTGCAGAGTGCAATTAAAATGGAGCAGATAGCTGAGCCGTATATCCGGCGCCGGGCGATCCGCCATGTTGAAAAAGGACGGGTGGTGATATTTGGTGCCGGTACGGGTAACCCATATTTTACCACGGATACCGCCGGTGTGTTGCGGGCAATAGAAATTAAAGCTGATGTTATTTTAAAAGGAACCAGGGTCGACGGCATTTATACAGAAGATCCAGAGAAAAATGCAAAGGCGACCAAGTTCGAACAGATCACTTTTAATGAATGTATTTCAAAGAATCTCCGGGTAATGGACATGACAGCGTTTACTCTTTGTATGGAAAACAATTTACCCATTGTTGTTTTTGATATGAATAAGCCGGGAAATCTCAGGAGAGTGGTAACAGGTGGAAAGGTTGGAACTCTTGTTGCAGGATGATGCAACACGGTAAATAGGTAGTGATTTTTAATCAATAATTTTTCTGAAGGAAGGCTGCAAGTAGTTATTGAGTTCTGAAAAAGGAATAAAAATATTTATTTCCCCCATAGCGAATGGACCGATCTCGTAAGGCAAATAATTAAACCCAATGCCTTTTGCAGTAACGTAAAAATTATTATTTGGTTCAATTTGATTTCCGAATAACCCTCCCTCCGTCAATGAGTCTGTATCTTTCAGGGAATATGTTTTACGAAAATATTTTTCGAGGAGTTTCGAAAGTTGCATTTGCCCCCCAATTGTGATTACATCATCTAATCTTAATTTTTTATTATTAACAAGATCAACTGAAGTGAAGAGAGTTCCGTAGTTCCCATGCGCTCCGCCGGTATACGAGGATGAGAATTTAGCCAATGTGAGCAGTGCAGACGATTGAAATACGACCATTATCTGATCACTCTGATCATAATCATAAGTTTCATTATCCCTGATTTCTTCATTTTTTAGATTTTTGTTGGTCTTTATATATCCGTCAAAGTATTGTTTTTTCTGTTGAAGAAAGACCTTACCGATATCATCAGTTGAGTTCTTTATGCCAAACATTTCATTAAATGATTTCTTCAAAAAGATCTCCTGAATTGAATTTCCTTTAGGCCAAACCGAAGCCGCTTCGTAAGTGGCCCCGGGGGATCCAGTCATTTTTGGTCGCAGCTTAATGGTGCCATGGGTAGATATGAAATCAAAACTTAACAACGATCTACGTTGTTTCGCCGAAAAGCTCAATGCCTTTGAACTATTCGTATACCACTTGCCTGTAATCGAGCTGTCTTTTACCTGGAAAAAGAAGCTTTCTGAAATGGTTTGATCGGGCAAAAATGAGGTAAGTTTTATAGCCCCTTTTTCACTTGTGTCTTCCCCCGTAAAATAAATTGGATCCTGGTACAAGTCATAGAAATAATATCCGAAATAATCATGCGTCGCTTTATTCAGGTGCATAGTGACTGGACATGTATCTATGAAGCCATGGTAGCTTTTATACCAGCTTTGCTGGGAATAGATGGAATTGGTGACGAAAAAGAGAAAAATAGTAAAATACCGGCGTCCCTCCATGTTTCAAATGTAATAATTACGTCGTAGTTTCCGCTGATTGAAAAATAATGTACTGTGCATAAATTGTAATTTATGTGATTTTAAGGAATGGTGGTTTTTTTATAGTTTACCGTAATTTTATTGAATCCCTCTCAAGCCCATGACACTTAGTTTATCCATTGTTGAATTGATCGTATTGTTTTTCTGTGCTGTAACTCTGGGTATAGTAATTCATTTTTTTATTACCAGTCGCAAAAGCCTGAGAACTTCTCCCGTTGAAACAGAAAAGATGAAACGGAATATTGATGAATGGAAACTAAAATATTTCAATGATATCGAGATAAAAGAAAAAGAAGCTTCCGAATTAAAGAGCCGGCTCCTGGAAGCTGAAGAAAACAGCCGTATCTATAAAATAGAAATGGAAGAACTGCAACGGAATCAAAGACGGGTGCAGTCGGAATTAGAAACAGCTCATAAAACAGAACCTTTCGACATCAAGCCTAATTACCTGGAGCAACTGCGCATGGCACAGGCCAGCCTGCTGGAACATAATGAAAAGATCAACCAACTGCTGGAAAATATTGAAGTAGTAAAGGAAAATGAAGAAAAACAAAAACTAATGGAAGAGGAGAATGAAGAACTGACAAGTGAGATCAAAGAGCTGAAATTTTTACTGGGGCAAAAAGAATCAGAAATTCATAATATCAAACAAAAAGAGCATCTCACACGGGAAATGACATCAATGCTTGACAATGCTTATAATGAATTTAACACACTTCAAAGCAAGATACAGAAACTGGAAACACAACTCTCATCCAGTAAAATGGTAAGCATGGAATATGAAGATCTGAAAGAAGCCTATCAAAAAACTTCACGTGAACACGAAGACTACAAAATAAAATTACAGACCCTGACTGCAGAGAATCAGCAATTGACTTCACAACTGAATGAAGCAGAAGATAAATTTCGTGAAGCTAATTTTCAGCGGCAGCAATTACAAAAAAGGGTAGGTTACCTGGAAGAATTGAACAATGATCTGCAGGTAGTAGCCGATGCCAATAAAAAGCTCGAGCACCAGTTAAGACGAATTGGTGAGTTGGAAAGCATGCTGAATGTGATCGCAGAAGAGAACCAGGTATTAAAACGTCATACGAATCATTAAAAGAGGAGTTCAATTCAGGCTCCGGACCTTCAATCATTTTATTCTTATTTATCTTGTTAATTATTAGCAGCGGGCAGTAATTTTGCATTTGAATCAATAATTATGGACGAAAGAATTGATGCTATCCGAAAAGATTACTCTCACAAAACTTTAACGGAGTCGGAGATCGAGCCTGATCCGATAAAACAATTTGACAAATGGTGGAAACAGGCCGTGGAAGCGGAAATTACGGAAGTGAATGCAATGACTTTAGCTACTGCTTCTGCAGACGGAATGCCTTCTGCAAGAATTATGTTGCTCAAAGGGTTTTCAGAAAAGGGGTTTTTATTTTTTACAAATTATAATAGTTTTAAAAGCCAGCAACTGATTGAGAACCCCAGGGCATGTTTGGTGCTTTTCTGGAAAGAATTAGAGCGGCAGGTGAGAATAACAGGTATCATAGAAAGAACAAACGATAAAGAAAGTGACGTTTATTTTCAATCAAGGCCTAAAGCAAGCCAGGTAGGAGCTATTGCTTCACCACAAAGCCAGGTAGTTGAAAGCAGGCAATGGTTAGATAATCGATTTGAAAAACTCACAGATCAATTCAAAAACTCAATCATTCAGCGGCCGGCACATTGGGGCGGGTTCCTGGTACGACCTGTCATTATTGAATTCTGGCAGGGAAGACCCGGTCGTTTACATGATAGAATTCAATATTCTCTTTTAGACAATGGAGGCTGGAAAGTTGAAAGACTTGCACCATAGATGATAATTGACAATTGACAGGTGGTAGTTAATTTTAATTATCATCTGTCATCTGTAACAGCATCATCTATTTCTTCTTTGCTGCTTTTTTTACTTTAGCCGGGCGGGTTTTTCCAAAAGAGCCTTTGAAAATTTTTCCTTTTTTAGTTTTCTTATCACCTTTTCCCATAAATTTTTTTTATGAATAATATTAAAAAAGCCCCTGCTAAAATTAAAAATAGCCGGGGCTTCTAAAAAGTTGTTTAATAGAGTTACAGCTTTGAAGAAAGCTCTTTCCCAGCTTTAAAACGAGCTACTTTTCTCGCTTTGATCTTAATTACTTCACCAGTTTGAGGGTTACGGCCATTGCGGGCTTGTCTTTTTGAAACGGAGAAAGTACCAAACCCAACAAGGGTTACTTTACCACCACTTTTTAGTGTTTTTGTAACTGCTTCGATAAAAGAATCCAAAGCAGCGTTAGCTTGAGTCTTAGTAACGCCGGTATCGTCGGCAACTTTGTTAATCAATTCGGCTTTGTTCATAATGTAAATTTTTAAGCGTTTTTGTAAGGACGACAAATTTAGATGCTTTTCGATTGCAACAAAACTTTTTTCTTTCAATTTTGTTTTTTTGAAAAATGGCCGAAGCCTTATCTGGCAAGGATTATAGCAAAACGATTGTTTTCAAAAAATGATCATCAATTGTTTTAATTGCATAAAAGCCTTGATTGGACTGAGTTTCAGCGATATAAGCGGAAAAGCTTGCCAGTAAAGGATTTGAAGGAATATACAACTGTTTTGTGATTCTAAGGATTAAATAAAATCTTTTGCACACTCAATTCACAATTTTGACAAAAAGTAAAAAATAAAAATTCAAAAGTAAAAATGAAATTATAAAACTACAGTCGGGGTTTAAATTTTGACTTTTGACTTTTTAATTTCTTATTTCAGCATATACAGGGCAATGATCACTATGCATTACGTTTGGATAAATTTCAGCATCAGCAACATTTTTTTTCAATGCCTCTGTAACATTTATGTAATCAATTCTCCAACCTTTGTTACTTGCTCTCACCCCCGGAAAACGCTGACTCCACCAACTGTATCGATGTGGTTCAGTATGATGTAACCTGAATGAATCTATCCAGCCATTGAAAAAGAATTGATCCATCCAGGCTCTTTCTTCGGGCAAAAAACCTGATGTTTTTACATTTCCCTTTGGGTTGTGAATATCAATTTCTTTATGAGCAATATTGTAATCACCGCAAAGAATCATCTTCGGGTATTTTTTCTCCAATCGGTTCAGATAGGTGAAAAATTCATCAAGCCAGGCATATTTAAATGTTTGCCTCTCCTCACCCGTTGTGCCAGATGGAAAATAGGCATTGATCAAATGCACGTCATCAAAATCCATTTGTAATACCCTTCCCTCATCATCACTTAGTTTATGGCCTGTGCCATATTGAACTTTGTCTGGTTTTATCTTACTGAATACAGCGACTCCGCTATAACCTTTTTTTTGTGCACTGAACCAATAATCCAGATAACCCAGGTCATGAAAAGGTTTGTGATCTACGTTTTCTCTTTGCGCTTTTGTTTCCTGTAAGCAAACAATATCAGCAGGATCTGTTTTTAACCAATCCAAAAAACCTTTGTTGATAGCAGCACGTAGGCCATTCACATTATAAGAAATGATGCGCATCAGGCTTTAGTTTTATTTAACTGATAAAGTTAAGGTACAAGACACAAGGTACAAGGTACAGGGAATGTGCAACCGGCAACAAAAATGTTTCTATTTTTATTCTCTTGAAATAGTTATCATGGAGCAGGAGAAAAACAGGAGCATCATTCCACCAAAAGAGCATGTTTATCTTGAGGGCCCGAAAAGCCGAAGCTATGAATTAGGTTTTGCCTGGAAGGTTTTTAAAGAATTCATTAAAGGGTTCAGAACGCTTCATTTCGTAGGGCCATGCATTACCGTTTTTGGCTCAGCAAGATTTAAAGAGAACGAATTTTTTTATGAAAAGGCAAAGGAATTTGGAAAACGGATCGCTGATATAGGATTTACCACGATGACGGGTGGGGGGCCGGGTATTATGGAGGCAGCGAATCGCGGTGCTTTTGAAAATGGTGGCAGCTCTGTCGGGTGCAACATTCGGTTGCCATTTGAACAAAAGGCAAATCCGTATGTTCAAACTTCGATTACGTTCGAACATTTTTTTGTTCGTAAGACCATGCTGGTAAAATATTCCTTCGCATTTATCATCATGCCCGGCGGTTTTGGAACCATGGATGAATTTTTTGAAACCATCACATTGGTGCAAACAAAAATGATCACGCAATTTCCTATTGTGTTATTTGGGAAGGATTATTACAAAGACCTGGTGGAAACAATTGAGGCAATGGTAAAACAGGGAACCATTGCTAAAGAAGATATGAAACTGGTGTTATTGACCGATGATATTGAAGAAGCAATAAACCATATTCAGACTTATATAACTGCTAACTACAAAGTACGTCCCCGTAAACGTTTGTGGTGGTTATTTGAGAAGAGGTAATAAAAATACTGATGAGGTAACAAATAGAAAGTTTGAATAAATTTTTGTACCCGGCAATGGAATTTCTATTTAACTTCCGTTGCGTCGCGCTCTTGTACGTTCAGTAATTCTATTCACCAAAGCCCGAAGCTCATAGCCAACGGCTCATAGCTGATGATCAAAAACATTGCATCATTTATTAAACTAAAACCGGCATTAGCAGTTGGATTTTTATTTTCAGCCTCCAGTCTTTTATTTGGTACATGGGTCGCGGCGATTCCAGGCATTAAGCACAGACTGGGATTTACGGATGCAAGTCTCGGACTTTCATTGTTGCTTTCACCACTCGGGGCATTAACGGGTGTCGCACTTTCAACAAAACTTTTTGGAAGAATAGCGGTGGGTAAATGGATGGTTCTTGGTTATGTTTCTTTGGGCATTATCATGATCCTCCAGATCAATTCTGTAAACCGGGTTATGTTCTGGATCTGTTTATATTTTTTTGGAATGAATGGATTTTTGAATGGTGTTTCCGTAAACACGACGGTCGGTTTTTTAGAAAATAAATATAAACGTAGAATGATGAGTACTTGTCATGGTATGTACAGCCTGGGGGGTGGAGTAAGCGCGGGGCTTGCAACCCTTTTCTTTGCGCTGAGTTTATCACCGCGTCTGCAGGTTGTGCTGATTGCTGCATGTATCTGTGTCGTGGTTTATTTTAATCGTAAACATTTACTGGCTCATCAGCGTATCATTCATTCGGGATCAGGACTTAAATTTCCTTCATTATCTATCCTGAATATTTCTTTTATATGCATGGTTCTTTTTATGGCTGAAGGTTGCGTGGCAGACTGGAGTGCTATTTATATAAGAGAGTCCTTGCATGGAACAAAAGAAATCATGGGTCTTGGCTATGCCGGTTTTTCCGCTGCTATGACCATCGGAAGATTGAATGGGGATGATATCCTTACAAGATTCGGAAACCGCAGAGTAGTGATAACCGGGGCCTTGCTCGCCGCAACAGGTTTTACCATTGTAGTGCTGGCTCCAATTGTTTCAATTGCCATTGCTGGTTATATTTTAATTGGATTTGGTTGTTGCTGTATCGTTCCGGTATTATTCAGTACATCGGGAAGAATTCCGGGAGTGAG
>JBIOGV010000115.1:0-10751 GCA_044448365.1 Chitinophagales bacterium | reverse complement strand
TTGATGATACAAATATGGGGGGATGTTTTGTTCAGTTACAAGTTCAGAATTTGTTCATTTTTTGTTCAACCGGCATTTAAAAGAAGAATTTTTTATGTATTTGGAAATGATCACCCCGGTCAAACTTAAGTTGAAAAGGGCTGAACACTGTAGATCGCTCACTTACGTGTCAGAGCTTTTTCCTCCTCCAGCCACAAAATATCTGCAATTCTCTCCACAGCTTTCTTCAAATTACGCCGATAGGTACTAAAACTCATGTACAAAAAATCTGCGGTCTGTTCCTGGCTGCCTACGGGATTGATAAAAGTTCTGAACAAAATACGATGAAGCATTTCGTCCTTGGGTGAGTTTTGCAGTGAATCAACTGTCTTTTTTATTTTATCAGCAAGTGTAAGCGCAAGATTGATCTCTGAATTTTCAAGTTCATTATTTTCTTTCACAAACCTGCATTGCAGCAATGGATTTCTAAGCAGTTTTTTTGGATTGTCAATTAATTTCAATGCGTCATTCACGGCATCGGCAAATTGTTGTTCTGTTAATGAATGAGCATCTGTTTCTGTCGTCATTGAAGCAGATTCTTCTTCATTAATTTCTCTTTTACCCATTAACTCCAGCCATGCTAACGGGGGCCTCTCTCTCCAATCATGCATGTACCAGCCGTGAGGGATTTCATTTACTTCATAATCCAATTCAGTAGTGTGATGCAGATCAGCATAATTCAACACTTGGCTCCAAAAATCAGGATGTGCACAATTCAGCATGCTTACAGCAAGCCCGGGCGTAAAATAATACTGAACAATGGCAAGAAAAATAGCACTTTGTACACCGCTTACATTCTGGTAGTGCTCGCGTCCCATCCATGTACGGAATGCTGTCATCAGTTGGCCTTCCTCAAGTTTTGATTTGGTTTTGTAAGCGATGACATCGTTTATTACTTCATCATGGGTTTTAGTTTTTAGCTTTTCAATGTCAATTTTCAAAACTAAACCTGCCGGAGTTTTTTCTGCATCACGAAATACCCAGGTTGTTGCAGCCTCATGTCTCAACCATTGTTCAAAAATTTTTGCTGATTCATCACCTTCAAACTTTTTGACCATTTCAATTAAATGTGGTTTGTCTTCTTCCCTGGGGAAATCCATCCAGCTTGAACCTGTTTCCTGGAATTCAAAAAATGGTTTTACGGCCGGATTCATCCGGTGTAAAAAGATTAAACTAAATAATAATGCTCTTTGCGATTCACCTGTTTTTTTTAATAACCGGGCAATATAATATTGCTGCGTTTTTATATGAAGATGCCGGTACCAGTCAGGGTTGCGCCAATGCAATTCACCGACAATTGCGTCGCGTGCAATATCATGAGGATAAATTCCGGCAGGTCCTTTTTCAATAAAAGTTAATGTGGTAAGCCAGTTAAAAAGCTCATGAGCCAGCTGCGGCCCAAGCACCTCTTCAATTAATTGTTCGGTAGTTACATTTACCAGCGAGCATAATTCCAGGGCAGCTTTATGCGCCGGGCTGGGCACTTCCTGTACAAATTGTTCCAGCAATGTTTTCATGATATCCGGTGAATCAAGCGGATCAAAATGACTATTGCTTCGCTGATCAAACATATCTGCCACAATAGATAAAGCCAAGGGATTGCCATGCGTATATTGAACAATACGATGAATATTCTCCAATGGAATATTTCTGCGGTTCAATAACTGTTTGCTTTCTTCATCAGTCAGTTCTTTTAATGAAAAGGTTTTTGTGATACTTTGCCAGCCAGGATCCGTTTTCCAATTAGTAGATAAAGCAATACGCCCCGTAATTATAGTGATCACATTTTCCGGGAGCTCGGGTAGAAAATCCATGCGCAGCCAATCGTCTAATGGTTTCAATTTTTCATAAGTATCGATCATTAATACTACGGGACCCTTATGTTTATCGACGGCGTCAAAAACTTCTGCTTCTCCAAAGGGTGATGAAAGCTGGAAACTTTGTCTAAAGCTATCCGGGTGTGCTTCAATATAACGACAGTCAAGAAGAAAAAAAGGAACAGCGGCTTCATGGCAGGCATCTCCGAACTGTTTAAGCAGGGTAGTTTTGCCCTGGCCCCCCGGACCATAGATATAAATGAGATGATAATCAGGAGAATCGCTCTGGAGTAAGTTTGAAAAAAAATTCAATTCGATTTGTCGTCCAACGAAATTTTTTTTCCGCTGTTGTTGCAATATATCCCTTAACCTCGCCATATCTGTTGGTGGCTTGATATACGAAATGTTACAAGGTAAAGATTTAAAATAGATTTTGGATAATTGAACGGGTATAAACGAAGAACGGATTTTAAAGGATAAAAAAACCGTTTTATCGCGATTTTTTAATCTTCGTAGACTCCCGGACACCAGCAAATGAAATTGCTTAATAATTTTGTTGTATGAATAGTGATACCGGCAAATACATAATCATTACCGGCTTAATAATTATTTTATTGGGGTTCATTATTTATTTTTTCCATGACAAATTTGGTTGGATAGGCAGATTGCCCGGTGATGTTAGAATTGAAAAAGAGAATTTCAGATTTTATTTCCCAATTACAACGATGATCATTTTTAGTTTAGCCATCACGATCATCATTCAGATCATCAAAAGAATTTTTTGAATTCACCGGCAAATTCTAAGGACAATCCTGCTACGACTCCGGTCAAATAAAATTTCTATATTAGAAGGATAATAACTGCTTATGAGCTCTACTCAACGATTTCTTGCCCTTGATGTGCTTCGCGGTATGACCATTTGTTTCATGATCATCGTAAATACAGCCGGCAACGAAAGCACAACATACCCGCCGCTCATGCACGCGCATTGGTTCGGTTTTACGCCTACAGATCTTGTATTTCCGACCTTTATGTTTGTTGTGGGAAATGCAATGAGTTTTTCCATGAAAAAATGGGAGGATCGTTCCGATGCCTATGTTATCGGGAAAATTTTTAAAAGAGCCTTCATTATTTTTCTTTTGGGTTTTTTAATGTACTGGTTCCCTTTTGTGCATTGGAATGATGACAATCATCTTGAGTTCAATTCATTTTCGCATACAAGGATCATGGGAGTTTTGCAGCGCATTGCACTCGGATATTTTTTTGCCGCGCTTATGATCCGGTATTTAAAACCTTCTGCAGTATATCGCCTGTCAATCATTTTTTTGCTTTTGTATTGGTTCATTCTTTTATTTTTTGGCGGCGATCATCCTTATAGTATGTTAACGAACGCCGGTACAAAACTCGATCTCTGGTTGTTTGGCCCGAATCATTTATATCATGGCGAAGGAGTAGCGTTTGAACCCGAAGGTGTTTTAAGCACCCTGCCAGCCATTGCTAATGTAACGTTTGGTTATGCAGCTGGAAGATGGGTGCAGGAAAAGGGAAAAAGCTTCGAGGGGTTAACCAAATTATTGTTGGTTGGCGTCTTATCCGTTTTGCTTGCCTTAAGCTGGGATTGGTTCTTTCCAATTAGTAAAAAATTATGGACAGGAAGTTTTGTATTGCTGACTGTCGGTATTGATTGCATTCTTCTTGCCGGCCTGATCTATATCATTGATTTTTTACAACGCTCCCGGTGGACTTATTTTTTTCGCGTGTTCGGTAAAAATCCTTTGTTTATTTATCTATTGTCGGAATTGGGAGCCACTATGCTTTCTTTTTTTTCCGTAGGATCGGATCAGCAGGATGTTCACGAGTGGTTATTTCAAAATATTTTCAGTCATGCAGGCATGTATTTCGGATCTTTTCTCTTTGCAATCAGTTATATGTTGTTTTGCTGGTTGATCGGATATATCCTGGATAAGAGAAAAACTTATGTAAGGGTTTGATATCAGAATTGCCGAATTGCGGGGACATGTTAGCGAATACAATTCTATACGGGGACATTGTTTGGTAACATAATATTCACTCTTCTTTTCTTCACTACCTCGCTATAAAAGTGTACCTTCGCCGCTCGCAAAAAAGGTATGAGTTATGCGTTTTGAGTTATGAGGAAAAATCTCAAAGCTCGTAGCCAATAGCTCAAAGCTTAACTAAACTATGGAAATTAGAAACATAGCAATCATTGCCCACGTTGACCATGGAAAAACCACCCTGGTAGACAGGATTTTGCAACAAACACATGTTTTTCGTGATAACCAGGAAACCGGTGATCTGATCATGGACAGCAATGAGCTTGAGCGTGAAAGAGGCATTACCATTTTTAGCAAGAATGCAGCAGTGGTTTATAAGGGAGTTAAGATTAATGTAATCGATACACCGGGTCACGCTGACTTTGGCGGTGAGGTGGAAAGAGTTTTGAAAATGGCCGATGGAGTGTTGCTGCTGGTAGATGCATTTGAAGGCCCGATGCCTCAAACAAGATTTGTTTTACAAAAGGCATTGCATCTGAACCTGAAGCCAATTGTCGTTATTAATAAAGTAGACAAACCGAATTGCCGCCCCGATGAAGTACATGATGCCGTATTCGAATTGTTTTTTAACCTGGATGCTACCGAAGAACAATTGAATTTCCCTACGTATTATGGCTCCGGTAAACAAGGATGGTTCAACGATTCATTAACTCCTTCTGAAGATATTACACCACTGCTTGATGGCATTTTAAAATATGTTCCACCTCCAAAAGTGAGTGATGGAACATTACAATTACAGATTACTTCATTGGATTATTCTTCCTTTTTGGGGCGCATTGCTATTGGTAAAGTGAGTCGCGGAACAATTAAAGAAAATCAACCAATTTCATTAGTGCAGGCAGATGGAACTATCAAAAAAACAAGAGCAAGAGAAATATATGTGTTTGAAGGAATGGGAAAGAAAAAGTTTTCGGAAGTACCTGCCGGTGATCTTTGCGCCGTTGTTGGCATTGAAGATTTTAATATTGGTGACACCATCGCTGATTTTGAAGATCCTGAGGGATTACCAACCATTAGTGTGGATGAGCCAACAATGAGCATGCTGTTTGGAATTAATAATTCTCCTTTTTATGGGAAGGATGGAAAGTTTGTGACTTCACGTCATATTCGTGACAGGCTGATGAAAGAGACGGAAAAAAATCTTGCCTTGCGGGTGGAGGATTCTGAGAACGCCGATAGCTTTATAGTATACGGCCGTGGCATTTTGCATTTGGGAATTTTGATCGAGACCATGCGTCGGGAAGGGTATGAATTAACGGTCGGACAGCCACAGGTATTGGTAAAAGATCTTCATGGAAAAAAATGTGAGCCTTATGAAATATTAGTTGTTGATGTACCGCAGGAATATGCAAGTAAGGTTATTGATTTGGTTACGCGTCGTAAAGGTGAATTGCATGTGATGGAAACAAAGGGTGACATGCAGCATTTGGAATTTGAAATTCCTTCAAGAGGATTGGTAGGTTTGCGTACACAAATGCTTACAAACACTGCTGGTGAAGCCGTGATGAATCACCGCTTCAGTGAATTTAAACCTTGGAAGGGACCCATTCCGGGAAGAAATAATGGAGTATTGATCGCTAAAGAACCAGGATCAACAACCGCCTATTCATTGGATAAATTGCAGGATCGCGGATTTTTCTTTGTTGACCCGGGAGAAGAAGTTTACAGGGGAATGATTGTAGGTGAAAATAATAAACCGGGTGACCTGGTGATACAGCCTAATGAAGCAAAGAAAATGAGTAATATGCGTGCCAGTGGAAGTGATGCGGCGGTAAATATTGCTCCTAAACATTTAATGACCCTTGAGGAATGCATGGAATATATTCAGCAGGATGAATGTATTGAAGTAACCCCGAATTATATTCGTATGAGAAAAGTGATTTTGGATGAAGATGAAAGAAAGAAGCAGGCTAAAAGAATGAGCTCTGAAGCAGCGTAATTGAATTAATTATCTTTACAGTACAAAATGAAAAAAATATTGATCATATTACTTTTCACTTTTCACTTTTCACTTTTTACCTTTCACGTTGCTTCTGCTCAATGCTCCATTTGTACCAGGACCGCACAGCAAATGGGTGAACAACCCGCCAAAGGACTGAACAGTGGCATTCTTTACCTGGCATTTACTCCTTTTGCAATCGCTGCATTTGTCGGCTATCGCTGGTGGAAAAATAATCACGGAGAATAGATTCATAGCTTATCAACAAACGAATACAAATTAAATTCCGGCTTCTTATATTCTGACTGAATCAATTTTTGTAAATGGGATTTATTAATATCGTTCATTTTTTTTCGGATCAGCAACTGCCAGGCTTTATCCGTTAATAAGGACAGATGCCTGTCTTCATTCTTTTCGGCAGACAAATTATTTTTTATTGCTGTCATTAATTCAACGATCCCTTTTTTTTCTGTAGCAACGGTTTTTATAACCGGTATTTCCCGGGCACGCTTATGAAAAGCGGGAGCCAGCATCGATCGCAGGTTTCTTTCAAACAGATCAGCATCCGGCCTGTCACTTTTATTGATAACAAAAACATTTGCAATTTCCATTAACCCGGCTTTCATTGTTTGTACTTCATCGCCACTTTCAGGAACAATCACTACCAAGGTTGTGTCAGCAAGGCCCGCAATTTCAATTTCGCTTTGACCCACTCCTACAGTCTCTACAATTATATGATCAAAGCTGGCGGTTTTGATAAGGTCAGTTATTTCAATGATCTTGGGGCTCAAACCACCCATTGATCCCCTGGTTGCTAAAGAACGAATAAAAACATTTGGATGAGTATACCATTCACTCATTCGGATCCTGTCACCAAGCACAGCTCCTAAATTAAAAGGTGAAGAGGGATCAACACAGAGCACAGCTACCTTTGCGGCTTGTTTGATCAGTTCACCGATCATGGCATCAGTCAGTGTGCTCTTACCGGCTCCGGGAGGCCCGGTTATGCCAATGATATTTGTGGAGGAATTAGTTTTGAGAGATCTTAAAAGATCTTCATATCCCTGTTGTTCATTTTCAATAAAAGAAATGGCACGGGCAAGAGATTTTGTATTGCCTTTTTTTATTTGTCTGGATAATTCCTCGTGCATTTGCTTCGTGTTATTGAGTTACAACTTACATCTTTATCTTGTACCGCAATTTCGCTGGCAAAAATAACATGAACGAATCAAGGAACAACCCGGTCATTGGAGATTGGAGAAAATCAATCCTTCTTATCAGCATGATGGCGATGATCACAGGACTTTTGTTTTCAAGAATTATTTTGTCATTTGCATTAATTGTTTTTGTTGTTATAAGCCTTTTTCACAGGAATATTTTATTACAGCTGAAAGTTTTTTTCTCTTCACCGCTGTTGTGGTCGATGAGTCTATTATTTCTTATACCATTTATCTCAGGCTTATGGAGCGGGGATCTTTCTCAATGGTCCGGGATACTGCGGATCAAATTGCCTTTTCTTTTATTGCCTGTTAGCTTTGCGGGAATTGAAAGTTTCAATTTTAAGGATTGGGAACGAATTGCGTTTTCATTTCTGATTTTAATGGCAATTGGTACAGGCTGGAGTCTTTGGCACTATTTCCAAAATCCCGATCTCATTCATGCAGCTTATTTAAGAGCAGGTACAATTGAAACTCCTCTTGAAAATGATCATGTGCGGTTCAGTTTATTGGTTGCCATTGCCATACTTACTGCCATTTTCTTATTGACTCAAAAAAAAGGAAATTATAAAAAAACGATTCTGATTTTATTATTAGTGATGACCCTGGTCTTCATTTTGTACTTACATGTATTGGCTGTGCGCACCGGTCTGTTTTGTTTTTATATGGGTGTGTTTGTTTTTCTTATTTCTTTATTGTGGCGCAAAAAAAATAAAATGAGATATTCCTTACTGTTAGGTTTGATGTTACTATTTCCGGTCATTTCTTATTTTATCCTCCCAACTTTTAAAAACCGGGTCAGTTATTTGAAATATGATCTTTCCCTGGTTCAAAAAAATATTTTAGTGCAGGGTTCAAATGATGGCGACAGGTTTTTTTCAATAAAGGCTGGCTGGCGATTACTCCATCAAAACCCATGGGCAGGCGTTGGTTTTGGTGATATAAAAAAAGAGACGGACCGGTTCTATGAAACAAATTATCCCCATGCAATGATGGCTGATAGGATCTTGCCATCCAGTGAGTGGATGATGTATGGAGCAGGCGCCGGCTGGCCAGGGGTTATTTTGTTTTCTTTTGCAATGTTGGTCCCGTTTTTTGTGAGAAGATGGAGAAGAAATATTTTTTGGCTGCTTTTAAATCTTTTCCTGGCATCCAGTTATTTATTTGATATTGGCCTCGAAGGTCAATATGGAATATTTATGCATGCGTTTATTTTACTTTGGTGGTACAAATGGTTACAACTCCAGGAATAAAAATTTTACATTCGGCAATGCAAAAACTTTCTGTTGTTATTATCTGTAAAAACGAAGAGACTGAGATCGGGCGTTGTCTTCGGAGTTTGGATGGGCTTACTGATGATATTGTTGTGCTTGATAATGGAAGTGTTGACGATACAAAAAATATAATCCGCGAAGCAGGTGTTCGGTTAGTTGAAGAAAAATGGGAAGGCTTCGGAAAAACAAAAAACAAAGCGACAAAGTTTGCAAAATATGATTGGGTTCTCAACCTGGATGCAGACGAATCTGTGGATGAGGAGTTAAAAAAATCAATATTGAATTTATCATTAAGTAACGAGGATGAAGCCTACGAGATAAAATTTAAAAACTTTTTCGGAAAAAAATATTTGCGATTCGGAGAATGGGGTGGCGATAAACATGTAAGACTTTTTAACAGAAATAAAGTGAAATGGGATGAAGCAGAAGTGCATGAAGGCTTAACACTTTCTCCGGATATTAAGATAAAAAAACTGAATGGATTTATTCTTCATTATACAGTTAATACAGTGGCTGAGTATGCTGATAAAGTAGTTACCTATGCTTCATTAAGCGCTGAAAAATATGCAGAGCAGGGAAAAAGATCTTCATGGTTGAAAATAAGTATGGCCCCGGCCTTTGCTTTTCTGAAATATTATATTTTCAAACTTGGCTTTTTAGACGGAACAGAAGGTTTTATTTGTGCAAGGATGACTTCTTATTATACATTTCTAAAATATGCACGGTTGCTGAAGCTGAACAAGCAGGCAAAAGTGAAAAATAATTCATCATAAGCTCTGAAATTAAGTAGTGTTTCAGTTTGAACGTGTTTTTCATGCAAAGGCGTAAAGTAACGCAACGAATACAAAAGATCTTGGCGACCCTGCCGGTAGGCAGGTTTGCGTGAAATCAAATTGAGACACCTCTCGAAATAATTACACCATCTTCTCATTTGACGAACTTATTAATTTTGACCTATGACCAACTTTATTCCCATATTCCCTCTTGGTATTGTGGTATACCCGGGAGAAGATTTGAACCTTCATATTTTCGAGCCCCGCTATAAGCAATTGATCAATGAATGTTATTCTCAAAAAAAACCATTCGGTATTCCAACTGTGATTGAAAATCACCTGCTGGACTATGGATCATTAATGGAGATAACGGAATTGGCTAAAGTTCATGAAAATGGTGAAATGGACATCAAAACAAAAGGTTCGAGAGTTTTTCGCATTTTGGAAGTGATCAAAGAAGTACCTGATAAATTATACAGCGGTGCTATTGTAAACTATCCTGAAACAGATGAAGAAGGGAACAGGGAATTAATGAAAAAAGTAATGAACAGCATTAAAGAATTGCACAGGTTATTAAAGGTTGATAAGAAATTTGAAAAAGATGAAGAAGATGTAAAAGCTTATGATGTGGCGCATCATGTAGGATTTTCTCTGGAAGAAGAATATGAGATGCTTCATCTTTTGCAGGAACGCCAGAGACAGGAATATTTAAAACGACATTTAACGAAAGTTATTCCCCTTGTTGCTGAAATGGAGCAACTAAAAGAAAAAATAAAACTCAACGGTCATTTTAAAAATCTGCCCGGGCTGGGATTTGAATGATGAATGACGGTAAATTGAAAAAACCGGTTTTGCCCAAACTCATCATTCATTACTTTTGCCGCTTAAATATCCCAGAGTGAATTTGACAACTCTTTGTTTTGATTTTGGAAATACAAGATTAAAGGTCGCCGTATTTGTAGATTCTGTTTTGGAAGAATTAATTGTACTGGAAAATGAATCAATTGAAACCATCAGATCGTTGCTGGATCGGTTTCACCCTGAAAAAACCATTCTTTCTTCAGTTATTAACCATGATCCCCGGGTAGAGACTTTACTTGCCGGTTCCACAAAATTTCATAAGCTGGATCATCTTACCCGACTTCCTTTTACGACACCGGTTGGTAAACCGGAGACGATCGGTGCCGACAGGCTGGCTTTGGCAGCGGCAGCAGTTTATTTTTATCCCGGGAAAAATAATCTTGTCATAGGTTCAGGGACATGCATCACTTACAATTTTATAAATAAAGATCATGAGTTCCTTGGAGGAGCTATTTCACCCGGTATGGAAATGAGATTAAGATCATTGAATCATTACACCGCAAAACTTCCATTAATAAATGCAGACTGGAATGTTCCGTTGATCGGTTATGATACAAAAACCAATATTCTTTCAGGAGTGATAATTGGAATGGCCAAAGAGATCGATGGTTTTGTAGATGCTTATGAAGAAAAGTTCGGGAACTTTAACGTGCTTTTAACCGGGGGTGATATAGGCATTTTGGCTTCCCATTTAAAAAAGAAGATATTTGCAGACCCCGAACTAATTTTTAAAGGATTATATGCAATCAGTGAAGT
>JBIOGV010000114.1:0-10768 GCA_044448365.1 Chitinophagales bacterium | reverse complement strand
TCAAACAATTTCGTCAAACCGAAAGAAGGTAAAAACACGAGCAACGTTCCGATCAGGTAAATGATCAACAAATGCTGTAGCGGCATATCCTTAGTTTAAGCGGGCAAATTTATTACAATAATTGGCGAACCAAAATTTATAACTGCAAAGTTTTGCTAAGATGCATCTGGCTGCTGGTTATTGGTCGCTGGTCATTCTCACAATGAATTTTGCAAACCAACTCAACCAGCAACAAGTAACCAGCAACTATTTTGGAATAACATAGTTCTTCACATCTTCCGCTGTAATAGTCTTACCGGAAAGAATAACCAGTCGTTCTACCACGTTTCTCAATTCGCGGATATTTCCTGTCCAATCATAATTCTCCAATAATTTCAAAGCTTCATCATCAATCGTTTTTTTGGCAATTCCATAATCCATACAGATATCAGTAAGAAATTGATCTACCAGCGGTGGAATATCATCTCTTCTCTCATTTAAAGAAGGCACGTGTATAATGATAACGCTTATCCGGTGATATAAGTCAAGCCTGAAAGCTTTTACCTCTACTTCTTTTAAAAGATCTTTATTCGTAGCTGCAATTACCCGAACGTCCACATTGATGTCTTTATCGGCTCCCACTCTTGTAATTTTTCCCTCCTGCAATGCACGCAATACTTTTGCCTGGGCATTTAAACTCATATCGCCGATCTCATCCAAAAAAAGAGTACCCCCGTTAGCCTGTTCAAATTTTCCAATCCTTTGTTTGATCGCAGAAGTAAATGAACCTTTTTCATGACCAAACAATTCACTTTCGATCAACTCGCTTGGAATGGCTGCACAATTCACTTCTACCAATGGTCCGCTGGCCCGGTTGCTTTTTTCATGGATCCATCTTGCCACCAGTTCCTTACCCACCCCGTTATCGCCTGTTATCATCACTCTTGCTTCAGTAGGAGCGACTTTGTCAATTGTTTCTTTAATCTTTAGTATTGGTGTTGAATGACCGATCATTTCCTGGACTTTGTTCACCTTTTTCTTCAGCACTTTGGTTTCAGAAACAAGATTACTCTTATCCATCGCGTTGCGAATGGTAATGAGTAAACGATTCAGATCAGGTGGCTTGGAAATATAATCGTAGGCACCGTTTTTCACAGCTTCAACAGCGGTTTCAATATTACCATGACCGGAGATCATGATGATAGGGATATCGGGATTACTCTCTCCCGCTTTTTGCAGAAATTCAATGCCATCGATCTTTGGCATTTTTATATCACATAAAACAACATCATAATTCTTGTCCTTAAATTTTTTTAAACCTTCTTCACCATCAGCAGCTTCTTCAATTTTATAGCCTTCAAACGAAAGAATTTCACCCAGCGTTTTCCTGATTGACTTTTCATCATCGATGATCAATATTTCTGCCATTTATTTAGGAAATTTATTAGGCTGCAAAAGTAACTGAAAACAACTATCCCCTGAAGAGTGTTTTATTTCGCTGGTAATTTCTTTAAATCTAACAATGAAGTAATACGGATTTGAATCAGAATCCTGAAGGGTTAGGAAATATCATTTTTTTTATCCCGGTACAAAAAAAGAAGCCGGATAGAAATCCAGCCTCGTATAAAATCCAATATCCTATGAAAAACCGTAACAAAGATGTAGTTTATTATCGAAACGTTGCATATCTCTGTCACAAATCTTTTTAACAATATGGAGAAAAATAAAACCCGGAAATTTTCCGGGTTAATTATTTAAAAAGAATAATATCTTCTATTTATTTAAATACATCACTTCTTTCACCAGCCTCACTGTTCTTGGAACATCAGGGAGAGCACTGGCAACAAGATTCGGTGCATAATGCAAAGGAGCATCTGCCGCTGTAATTCTGCGAACAGGCGCATCTAGATAATCGAAACCTTCTTTTTGTATCTGGTAAGCTAATTCAGAAGATACCGAACCAAATGGCCACTGTTCTTCAACGATCACCAAACGATTTGTTTTTTTCACACTTTCCAGGACTGTTTTCCAGTCCAGCGGACGAACGGTTCTGAGGTCGATCACTTCAGCACTTACATCTTCCTTTTCCAATTCTGTTGCAGCAGTCATTGCCACTTTCATCATTTTATTAAATGAAACAATTGTCACATCGCTTCCTTCTCTTTTTACATCAGCCTTTCCCAGGTGAATGTAGTATTCCTCTTCGGGCACTTCGGATTTGTCGCCATAAGACACTTCGCTTTCCATAAAGATTACGGGATCTTCTTCATAACGAATCGCCTGTTTCAGCAATCCTTTTGCATCATAGCCGTTGCTTGGCGAAACGACTTTGAGGCCAGGAATGTTGGCATACAAATTTTCATAGGCCGTGGAATGTTGTGCCCCTAATTGGCCTGCCGAACCATTTGGACCCCGAAAAACAATTGGACATGAAATTTGTCCTCCACTCATTGCGAGCATTTTAGATGCAGTGTTGAGAATTTGATCTAAGGCAAGATTGGCAAAGTTCCATGTCATGAATTCTACAATTGGTCGCAAACCATTTTGAGCAGCTCCAACTCCGATTCCAGTAAAAGCCAATTCAGAGATCGGGGTATCGATCACTCTTTTGGGGCCAAATTCTGCAAGCATGCCCTGGCTCACTTTGTAGGCGCCATTATATTCAGCAACTTCTTCACCCATTAAAAAAACTCTTTCATCTCTTCTCATTTCCTCAACCATTGCCTCACGAAGAGCTTCACGATATGCAATTTGTCTTGCCATGCTTCTTTTGCAATTTTAGTCCCGATAATTTCGGGAGGCAAAAATATGTGAGAAGCAGGATAAAACCTAATGAAGCTGGCAGTGAAGTTAACAGCCTGGTGGTTATATTGATTTATTGTTAAATTGTCGATGACTCTAATTAAACCATTAAACAATTCAACCATTGAGCCATTTTAGTATTGCATATCTATCTTTGTTGGAATGGACACTCATCATTATACAATTATAATCATTGGAGGCGGGCCAATTGGGTTAGCCTGTGCATTAGAAGCACAAAAAGCGGGGTTAGATTACCTCGTAATTGAAAAAGGGTGTCTTGTTAATTCACTGTACAATTACCCGGTAAACATGATTTTCTTTTCAACATCAGAGCGGCTGGAGATCGGTGGAATTCCTTTTGTTTCCAATAATCCCAAACCTACCCGTCCTGAGGCATTGGAGTATTATCGCCGTGTAGTTCTTTCAAAACACATCGACATTCGCTTATTCGAAAAAGTTTTAGAAGTGAAGGAGCAGGACAAAAAATATAAAGTGTCGACTACTAAAAAAAATTATACAGCTGATTATATAATTATCGCTACAGGTTTTTATGATACCCCTTATAAATTAAATGTACCCGGTGAAGAATTGCCGAAGCTGACGCATTATTACAAGGACCCGCATTTTTATGCTTTTCAAAAAGTGATCGTGGTCGGGGCAAGCAATTCGGCAGTCGACGCTGCATTGGAAACCTGGCGCAAAGGTGCTGAAGTGACTATGGTCGTGCGCGGAAATCAAATCGGAGAACGGGTAAAATACTGGGTGCGTCCCGATATTGTGAATCGCATTAATGAAGGTTCGATTAAAGCATATTTTAATTCGCTGATAAAAGAAATCCGTGAGGATGAAGTGGACATTCAAACGCCCCAAGGGCTGATCACTGTAAAAAACGATTGGGTGATCGCTATGACAGGTTATCAGCCCAATCTTGATTTTTTAAAGAAGCTGGGAATTCATTTGTCTGATGACGGGATATTAAAACCCCATTATGACGAAACTTCCTATGAAACCAATGTAAAAAATATTTTTATTGCTGGCGTTATTTGCGGTGGCATGAATACGCATCGTTTGTTTATTGAAAACTCGAGGGAGCATGCTGAAAAAATTATTCGAACAATAAAAAAAAGGCAAAAGTCAAAATTAAAAAATGAAAATTGACAAGCTTGCAAATAACAGACAAGTTTTAACTTTTGACTTTTTAATTTTTACTTTTATATAAGCTCCTTCTTCATCAGCCAGTCGGTTTGCAATTCGTCTCCAAGTAAAAAATTATGTTCACCGAATTTTTCAAAACCCCATTTGGTATAAAAATCAACAGCCCGTTGGTTTTTTGGCCATACTCCGAGCCACAAATTTTTTTTTCCTTTCTGCCTGGCTGTGTCAATGCAGGTTTGCATTAATGCACTTCCAACTCCTTTTCCAATGGCATGTTGAACGGAATATATTCTTGCGATTTCTATGCAGGATTGACCAATAAGATCCAACGGAACCTCTCCTTCTCTGAGTTTTACATAGCCTGCAGGTTCACCTGCCATAAAAGCAAGAAAAAAAATATGCCAGGGCTGGCTTACTTCCTCAATCAATTTTTGCTTGGAGAATTGTTCATTGAGGAATTTATCCATGTTCGCCTTTGAGTTATACCTGGCATAACTATCATAAAAAGTCTTATGACTGAGGTCGGCGATCAGTTCAGCATCTGTTTCAGTCGCAAATTTTATGGTTATGTCTAACATTGTATGATGATGAAAAGCCCCTCGCTGTGCAGAGTCTCCATACTCAGCGCCGGGCTTGAAAGAGTCTGTCACTTCGTTTTGACTACATCACTTATATTCTATAAAGTTAATTCTAACTGGCTATAATTTTTCTTTGAAACATTCGACAACCCTTCGGGTTTGATCCTGACTCGGGGAGACTCCAGATAGTATTTTACTTGTTTTTAACGGAACACCCGGAACAGCTGGGGGAAGGAAATATAAGATATGCTAGAAGATAAATCTCACACCAAATGATAACTGAGTTATGATTTCAGTGATCGTAGCTCCATCGTCTTGATAAGAATAAGGTCCCTCCGCATTAAGTTCAATCGCAATTTCATGCTTTTGCAGAGAGAAAAAATAACCAATCCTAACAGCAGGAAGCACATTTGTTCTCTGGACATTGTAACTATTAAAAATCGCCATATAGTCATCGCTCAGTCGCTGAACACAAATTCCACCGGCAATAAAAAAACTTCGGGAGATTTTTGCGCCTGTATTAAGCTGAACTAAGCAAGCCGCAGTTTCGGTCTGAAAACTTCCTCTTTCAAATGGTACAGGATGATAAACTCTCTTTTTGAAAAACTGAAAGTAACTGCTTAATAATAATCTTCTCTTCAATTGAAAATCGCCTCCTATTTGGAAAGAAGGACCGATATAAAACATTTCTGCATCACCTGAAATATGAATTCCAGCATAAGGACGTAAAGTGTGCTGAGGAAATGTTTGAATGGAAATAACTAGGACAGTTAAAAATAGTAAAGGTCTTATCATTAGAGTTTTCATCATGAGAATTCTCTCAATGTTCTCAATAATAATCAATGGTGGGTTCTGTCTGCCCGGGGTCTTATTGCAAAAAAAACCCTGAGTAGACTTAAAATGCGTAGAAATAAAAAAGCTAGAAACTAATAGCTCATCGCTAAAAGCTTATAGCCTTAGTGATCCCGCTGGGACTCGAACCCAGGGCCCCAACATTAAAAGTGTTGTGCTCTACCAACTGAGCTACGAGATCTTTCATCCACCGACCGCCTGCGCTAAAGCTTTAGCGGTGGCACAAGCTTTAGCGCAGGTGGACTCTTTTTTAAATGGGAGTGCAAAAATAAGACCTCGCTATCTACACTCCAAAAGTATTTCATTCACACCTCGCAGTTTTCACTGGCAAATCACGCCTATATTCATTGATCATTACTGTATTCACAACTGTATTCACATCTGCATATTTTGATTTAGGTTTGCTCATCAATTTACATTATGCCGGATTTTTTTAATAATAAAATTGTAGCCGTTACCGGTGGAAGTGATGGCATAGGCAAAGCATTAGTAGAAATATTATTACAAAAGGGCGCTAAAGTTGCTACCTGCAGCCGCAATCATGATAAACTGTACAGGTTGCAACGAAGTTTTGCATCATTTCCTTTGCATACCACTGTTACAGACGTGAGCGATGAAAATGAATGCCGCCGCTTTATTGAATCGACCATAAAAGTTTTCGGAGCTATTGATGTATTGATCAATAATGCCGGTATATCGATGCGTTCAGAACTAAAAGATGCGAACATGGATGTAATAAGAAAAGTAATGGACATTAATTTTTTTGGCGCTGTCTATTGTACTCACTATGCACTGAATTCTCTTATCGAAAGAAAAGGAACTATCGTAGGCGTTTCTTCCATTGCGGGTTACAGGGGTTTGCCGGGCCGCAGTGGTTATTCCGCTTCCAAATTTGCGCTCAGGGGATGGCTTGAAGCAATAAGAACTGAATTGCTTGAAACTGGGGTACATGTGATGTGGGTATGCCCCGGCTTCACTACATCCAATATACGGAACGCAGCCCTGAATAGCAAAGGTGAATCCCAGGGTGAAAGCCCGATGGATGAAGATAAAATGATGAGTGCTGAAAAATGCGCTAAAATAATTTTGCGTGCCATTGAAAAAAGAAAGCGGGCAGTAGTGATGACTTATACCGGGAAGCAAACTGTTTTTCTGAATAAATTTTTACCCGGCTTTGCCGATAAAATGACAAGAAGATTTTTTTATAAAAAAGGAAAGCTGGTGAAGTAAGTAAAAAGTCAAAAATCAAAAGTAAAAAGTAAAAATGAAAAATGTTCCACCTTTGAATTTCATATTTTTAATTTTGAATTTCGAATTTTCCTCATGCCACTACTGACTCTTACATCTGACATCGGTAACCAGGATTACCTGGTAGGAGCAGCAAAGGCGCAGTTATTAAAAATAAATCCGGATTTTCAGATCATCGATATCTCTCACAGCATTTTACCCTTTAATTATCCGCATGCCGCCTATGTTTGCCGCAATGCTGTGAAAAACTTTCCGGCTTTTACATATCATCTTATTCTGGTCAATCTATTTGAATCAAGGCCTGAACAATTCCTGCTGGCATTTCATGATCAACAATATTTTCTTTGCGCTGATAATGGCTTACTCACGATGATCCTGGAAGAGAAACCTGAGCTGGTCATCAGTGTCCCTCTTGATAAAACTGTTATTAAAAATACTCTTTATTTCATTCGTGTAATGGCAGATACGGTAAACAAATTGGTAAACGGAGAGTCAATAAAAAATATTGGGGTGGCTGATGCGGGATACATTGAAAAGATCCCTTTAAAACCAATGTTCAGCGATAACTGGATAGAAGGCCAGATCATCTTCATCGATAATTTTGAAAATGTGATTGTAAACATTACCCATACTCAATTTGAAGAACAACGGAAGGGTCGGCATTTTAAAATTGTTTTTAAAAGAGACGAAGTGATCGAAAGTATCAGCGAATCCTATGCAGATGTAGCCGAAGGCGAAAAACTTGCTTTGTTTAACAGCGCCGGGTATTTGGAAATCGCCATCAACAAAGGCAATGCTGCCGGGCTTTTTGGTTTAAAAAGATTTTCGGAAAAAACACGGCAGGTTTCATCGATCATACAAAATCAACTTTTTTATCAAACGGTAAGGGTATATTTTGAATAAATTAGTTACGTGTTATGGGTTACGAATTATGAGTTATTTTTATATTATTCTTATTACCATAAAACCTTAGTCTATGTCAAAAAAAATAACTTGCTTCGAAGATTTAGTTATATGGCAGAAAGCCCAGGATATTGCAGTAAAAATTTACAAACTGGTAGAAGAAAATGATTTTATCAGGAAGGATTTTAGTTTAAAGGATCAATTTAAGAGTGCTGCTATTTCAATTTCAGATAATATCGCTGAGGGATTTGAATATAATAACAATCCTGACTTTCATCGTTTCCTCCGTATTTCAAAGGGCTCTTGTGGTGAAATTCGGAATAAAATTCATTTTGCAAGAAGGCTGGAATTTATTACAGAGAACACATCACAAACTCTTATTATGGAAGTAAGAATTTTGGGAAGTCAAATTGGTGAATTAATGAAAAAAGTAAAACTGAAAATCAAATCAAGTAAAAGTAAACCACATAACTCATAACTCGTAACCCATAACCGGTAACATAAATATGGAACGAATCGCTGTAGATATGGATGGAGTATTGGCCGATACCATGGAACAGTTTTTTGAATACGATAAAAGAGATTTCGGTAAAAGAAGAACCCTGGAAGAAGTAACCGGCAAACCTGAATCCATCGCTTTTCCCCGTGCCGAAGAATATGTACGCACAAAGAACTTCTTCAGAACTGCCCCTGTTATGAAAGAGAGTTCTGAGATCTTATTCAAATTGAACAAACCGTATGATGTATTTATCGTTTCTGCAGCCACCGAATATCCGCAGAGTCTTTTTGAAAAATATGAATGGTTGAAAGAACATTTCCCATTTATTACCTGGGAGCAGATGGTCTTTTGCGGCACAAAAACCATCGTGGAAGCAGATATCATGATCGACGATCATTTTAAAAATCTTGACCCATTTAAAGGACATACTATTCTATTTTCGCAACCACATAATCTTTTACAACATAGCAACAGGCATAAAAGGGTACATTCTTGGATTGAGATCGCCGATATACTTTTATGAAGTGCATTGTCAATCGTGAATTGCGAATTACAGGAAGTAACTTGCCTGTTTGAATTTTCCATTGACCATTGACCATTGCCGATTGATTATCGACCATTGCCAATTGACTATTGACCATTTTTAGTAATTGTTTTGCAAACTGCCTGTTATATCTTCAATTGAAACACTATTTTTGCCTGTCCTAATAAATCGGGATCAAATCAACTCCATATGAACTTTAGAAAAGTTAACAACATTACCGGTTGGATAGTAGGTGTCATTGCCTGTGGTGTTTATTTTTTCTCACGCGAAGCCGCCGGAAGTTTTTGGGATTGCGGTGAATTTGTTTCCAGCGCTTATAAATTACAGCTTCCGCACCCTCCCGGTGCGCCTTTGCACATTTTGCTCGGACGTCTTTTTATTATTCTTTTTGGTGATAGTCCCACCGGGGCGGCTCATGCGGTAAACATGATGACTGCTTTTGCAAGCGGGTTTACGATTCTTTTTCTTTTCTGGACCGTAACTCATTTTGCACGAAAAATGTTTGTGCCAGTGGGTGAAGAAATGAACAGCCAGCAAATATTTACGGTAATGAGTGCCGGTGTTGTAGGTGCATTGGCATATTGTTTTAGTGATTCATTCTGGTATAGTGCAGTCGAAGGTGAAGTATATGGTCTTTCTTCATTTTTCACTGCTCTTGTATTTTGGGCCATGCTGAAATGGGAACATGCTGATGAAAGAGCCGGAATTGATCCTGCTGCGAGGAGTCGCGCTGATCGCTGGATCGTGTTTGTATTTTTTTCGATGGGACTTTCCATTGGTGTACACCTGCTGAGTTTACTGGTGATCCCGGCAGTTGGAATGATCTATTATTTCCGACGTTATCAATATAAGCTCAGGAGTGCTATCGTCGCATTCATAATTTCGATCGCTCTTACCGGTTTGGTGCAGATCGTCGTCATACAATATTCAATGAAGGCAGCAGCAGACATGGATATTTTTGCCGTAAACGATTTTCATCTTCCTTTTTTCACAGGCTTCGCTTTTTATTTTGCGGCCATTGCCGTAATGGTAGCGATAGGTTTGCGTTTTAAAAATAACAAGGTCACAAAAAGACAAATGTCCATCTGGTTGGGAATTTTCTTTGTTTTATTATTTCTGCCCTTTGTTACAAAAACGGATTCTTCAGCAGGTCGCATATTCAAAATAATCCTGTTATTGGCATTGGGCTTTATTGCTTTTTTATTCCGAACAAATAATACTAAAGGCCTCAAGCTGGCATTATGGTGCTATGCATTTATGATGCTGGGTTATTCTACATATTTTACTACGCTTATTCGTTCCAACGCTAATCCATCGATTGATATGAATAACGTAGACAACCCCATTAATCTTGTTTACTATTTGAGTCGTGAGCAATATGGTGAAGCTCCATTGATATATGGACCTCATTATGTAGCTACACCTAAAGAGGATCCTGATAAACCTGGTTATTATGCTTTCAATGAAAGCGAAACGAAATATGTAAAAGGGAAAAATAGCTACGTTTCAATTGGAAAACAAAAATCATTGCAATACCAGGACGAAGACATGCAATTGTTTCCAAGAGTTTGGGATGGAAGTGATGAACAAGGTCACAAACAGTTTTATGCAGATTGGCTTGACCTCGCTCAAAGAGATCAGCAGGGTAATATTACAGGATATGATCCGCCAACTTATGGTAATAATGTCAATTGGTTTTTTACTTACCAGTTAGGCTTGATGTACTGGCGTTATTTTATGTGGAATTTCGCAGGTAAGCAAAATGACCTGCAGGGTTTTGGAAATGTAAGAGATGGCAATTGGATCACCGGCATTTCATTTATAGATAACCAGATGCTTGGCGACCAGGGAAGAATTCCGGTGAGCAGTACCACTAATAAAGCACATAACAAATTATTTCTTCTTCCATTCATTTTAGGCATCATTGGATGTGTGTATCAATTTGTCCGGAACCGGCATGACTGGATCAATAATTTTCTTTTGTTTTTTATGACAGGCATTGCGGTTGTATTGTATCTCAATCAACCGGGAAACCAACCCCGTGAACGTGACTATGCTTATGTTGGCTCCTTTTATGCTTTTGCGGTTTGGATAGGATTGGCTGTGCCGGCTATTTACAAAATGATTCGTGAAAAAGACCAGGCAGGTAAAAAACTTTTCAATAATATCCTGATCACAGGTTCAGTATTGACTTTTTTTATTGGATTA
>JBIOGV010000113.1:0-10803 GCA_044448365.1 Chitinophagales bacterium | reverse complement strand
GTCATCCAGCATTGACAAATACCGGGATAAACTTAAGTCGAATCTTGGTGGAAAGATCAATACGGAAGGTCCTCATTTCTATTTTAGATATTCGGGTGATTTTGAAAAACAAATGGCCGATTTTTATGTGCAGAACAGTAAGCCTTTTATTAACCAACAGGTACCTTATGATGTAGACCAGGAGAAGGATTGGTTTGGAGGAGCCCTGCAATTTTTATTACCATTATTGCTTTTTATTGCACTTTGGGTATTGTTGATGCGCAAGATGGGTGGAAGTGCCGGCGGTGGTGGCGGGCCCGGAGGTATTTTTAATATTGGTAAATCAAGAGCAACATTATTTGATAAAGGAACAAAAGTAAGCATCACATTTGCTGACGTTGCAGGCTTGGATGAAGCAAAAGTGGAAGTGATGGAGATTGTTGATTTTTTAAAGAATCCCAAAAAATACACTTCGCTTGGCGGTAAGATTCCTAAGGGTGCATTATTGATAGGTCCCCCGGGAACAGGTAAAACCTTGCTTGCAAAGGCGATGGCTGGTGAAGCACAGGTTCCTTTCTTCAGCATGAGTGGTTCTGATTTTGTTGAATTATTTGTTGGGGTTGGTGCCAGCCGTGTCAGAGATCTTTTCAAACAGGCCCGGGAAAAAGCCCCTTGTATAATATTTATCGACGAAATAGATGCAATTGGCCGGGCACGGGGAAAGAATATGATGATGAGTAATGATGAACGTGAGAGCACATTGAACCAGTTGCTGGTTGAAATGGACGGATTCGGGACTGATACAGGTATTATTGTCTTAGCAGCGACAAACCGTCCTGATGTTTTGGACACTGCATTACTTCGCCCTGGTCGTTTTGACAGGCAAATCTCAATCGATAAACCTGATATGAAAGGACGTGAAGCAATTTTCAAAGTGCATTTGAAACCGATTAAGATTTCAAAAACACTCGACATTCATAAGCTTGCTGAACAAACCCCGGGATTTGCAGGTGCCGATATTGCGAATGTTTGTAATGAAGCTGCACTGATCGCTGCAAGAAAAGGAAAAGAGGCTGTTGAAATGGAAGATTTCCAGGATGCAGTTGACAGGGTGATTGGTGGTTTGGAAAAAAAGAGTAAGATCATTTTACCGGAAGAGAAAAAAATTATTGCCTATCATGAGGCGGGTCATGCTATTTGTGGATGGTATCTTGAACATGCTTATCCTCTTTTGAAAGTCACTATTGTTCCAAGGGGAACGGCTGCATTGGGGTACGCACAATACACGCCAAAAGAACAATATTTATACAACACGGACCAGTTAATGGACCAGGTTTGCATGACACTTGGTGGCCGGGCAAGTGAAGAACTGTTTTTTAATAAGATTTCTACAGGGGCACAGAATGATCTGCAGCAGATCACCAGGATTGCTTATGCGATGGTTACAGTATATGGAATGAATGAAAAAGTAGGTAATGTAAGTTTTTATGATCCGCAGCAGGAAAATGCATTTACAAAACCTTACTCAGAAGAGACTTCAAAGATCATAGATGAAGAAGTTCGGAAACTGATTGATGAAGCGTATGAACGGACAAAAGCATTATTAAGAGAGAAGAAACCACAGGTTGAAAAGCTGGCGGAAGCCTTATTAGAAAAGGAGGTCTTATTTCAAAGTGATGTTGAGTCTCTGATCGGGAAAAGACCGTATGAAGAAAAAAAATCATTGGACCCCGAACATGTCGCTGAAGTTTCTGAAGGTGTGCCTCCTTATGACAGTGATGTCACGAATAAATCATTACACTAAGTATAAAACCGATGAACGTTTCTCCTTCCAAGGAAAATATTTTAAAAAAGATACGAAAGGCGTTGACTCATTCAACGCCTCTTCCTTTTCCTCAAAGTGAAGGGAGTCAATCGGTATTTCCACAACCACAACAGGAGCTTGAAGTAGAGTTTGCCGAACAGTTTACTAAACTGCAGGGGAAATTCATTTTTTGCCTGAATCAACAGGAACTGGCTTTTCAATTTAATAGTCTTGTTCGGAAACAGGGCTGGAAAAAGATTTATTGCAAAGAACAGGACCTTATAAGATTTATGGATTCGCAATTAACAGAATGTCTTACCGATGATTTGCCCGGTTGTGATATTTCGGTAACGGGTTGTGAATCCCTGGTTGCGAGAACCGGGACAATTGTAATGAGTACTGCACAATCAAGCGGGCGAACAGCCAGTGTGTATGCACCCGTTCATATTTGTATTGCCTATTCAAAACAACTGGTGTATGACACAAAGGACGCCTTATTGCAGGTAAAAAACAGATACGGAGATCGCTTACCCTCGCTGATCAGCTTTGCCACCGGTCCGAGCCGCACCGCTGATATCGAAAAGACTCTCGTGGTAGGTGTTCATGGCCCCAAAGAAGTTTATTGTTTCCTGGTAGATGAATAAGTGCTTCTTACTTTGTAATTTTATAGTATGAATGCCGGAGTTCATAGTTTATTTGTGTATGGTTCATTACGCAGTGGATTCAAAAGCCCGGCGTATGAATATATCAGCCGGTTTTTTTCTTTTGTCGGGAATGCTAAGGTGAAAGGAAAATTATTTGATCTCGGTCTTTACCCCGGAGGTATTTCTACAACAGAAGACAGCTATATAATTGGGGAATTATATACCATCAAGCTGGAATCGGAGTTTGCATGGGCTATTGGTCAATTGGATGATTATGAGGGAATAGCTGTCGAATTTGATGAAATTCCATTATACAAAAGAGAATTGGTTGATGTATTTATAAATAATAACCCCGCCACTTTTGCATGGATATACTGGTATAGCGGAAACGTGGAGGGCAAACCTTTGATCGAATCGGGTGATATGATTCAATACCTTCGGGAAAAGAATAACACGAGTGCAACTTTCCCATAATAAAAAAATATATTTTCTTTCTGATTTCCATCTTGGCGCTCCTGATTATAAAACTAGTCTTGAGAGAGAAAAGATTATTATACAATTCCTCGACGAAATAAAGAATGATGCTGTTGAAGTTTTTATCGCAGGAGATATTTTTGACTTTTGGTACGAGTACAGGAAAGTAGTACCAAAGGGGTATGTGAGATTGTTGGGAAAGCTGGCAGAGATCACCGACCTGGGGATCAAAACTTATTTTTTTGTTGGCAATCATGATATGTGGATGAAAGATTATTTTCAGCATGAATTGAATATTCCTGTTTATTTCGAACCAAAAGATTTTGAATGGAACGGGAAAAGTTTTCATATTGGTCACGGCGATGGATTAGGACCGGGAGATCACCGCTATAAATTCATCAAAAAAATATTCAGAAATAAATTCAGCCAGTGGTTGTTTGGCATTTTTCCTCCTTATATGGGTATGGGACTGGCGAATTTTCTAAGTCGTCGCAGCCGTGCCCAGACCGGTGCTTCTGAAGAAGTATTTTTGGGGGAAGAAAAAGAATGGCTGATCATTTATTCCAAAAACATGTTAAAGAAAAAATATTTTGATTTTTTTGTGTTTGGCCATAGACATTTGCCCATTGATTTTCGCCTGGGAAATGGCAGCCGATATATTAACTTAGGAGACTGGATACATTATTATACCTATGCAGTGTTTGACGGCGAAAAACTGGAACTAAAATCTTATAAAGGCATGGATAAAAAAATCATAACAAACTAGTGCACAAAGCCTGCAACATAATTTTTATTTTGAGCCTTATTTTCTCGGCCCCGGTAAATGGACAGAACAATGAGGCATATAAATTAATTGCTTCCATACCCGGTGATGTGGTTGATTTTACCGTCGACAATCTCGATAATATTTATATTATTTCCAGCACCGACCAGTTAAAAAAATATACTCCGAATGGAGACTCAGTCGCAGTGTTTAATAATGTAAAAAATTTTGGTAAGGTTTCAACCATTGATGTATCCAATCCTCTCAAGGTATTGCTCTACTATAAAGACTTTTCAACGATTGTTATTCTTGACAGGTTATTAACTGTCCGCAGCACTATTGACCTGCGCCAGCAAAACATTTTCCAGGTAAATGCCATTGGACAATCTTATGATAACAATATCTGGGTCTATGATGAAGGAGATAGTAAGTTAAAAAAAATTGATGATGCCGGGAAGGTATTACTGGAAACACCTGATTTTCGGCTTTTATTCAGTGAAGCTCCTCATGTAACGAATATTTATGACCAGGATGGCTTTGTGTATTTATATGACCCTGAGCAAAGCGTTTTTGTATTTGATTATTATGGTGCTCTCCGGAATAAAATATTGATCAATGGCTGGCAGAATTTTAAAGTGGCTGGTAAATATATTTTTGGGATCAACAGCGACACTCTTCATCGTTACGGGATCAATACTTTTCGTTTGGATGATGAAAAAATGCCCATGCCCCTGAATAATTCAATAAAAGTAGATTTTACGTCTTCCCGGTTATATGCCCTGAAAAAAGGAGTACTTGAAATTTATAATCTTCATTAGCATAAACCAATTGTTTTAATTTTATTTCAAATTGCCTTTGTCTCATGAATGATTTTTTTGACCAGCTTTATTTTGATAACACGGTTAAAGATTATTTTATTTCATTTGGTATCATTCTTTTTATTCTTTTGCTCAACCGGATCATTTCGAAATATTTTGCCGGCCTCATCTTTTCTCTTGTAAAAAGGATATGGAAAAATGTTGACAGAAACTCTTTTCTCGGACTCTTAATTCACCCTTTGGGAATCTTCGTGATCGTTTTTGTTTCCCTGATCGCCTTACACAGACTCAATTTCCCGGGAAGGTGGAATCTTGAGGTCTATCGTTATACCGTAAAAGATGTTTTTGATTCCATTGGCACCACTATTTTTATTATTTGCTTTATCTGGTTGCTTCTTCGCATGATCGATTTTATTGCCACCGTTCTTCAAAGGAGGGCCGACATCACTGAAGACCAGGCCGATAACCAGTTGATCGTTTTCTTTAGAGATTTTTTGAAAGTTCTTCTCGGTATTGCGGGCTTTCTTATGATCCTGCATTTTGCTTTCAACCTGGATGTCGGGAACCTGCTTACCGGCTTAAGCATTGTAGGAGCAGCGATCGCCCTTTCGTTAAGAGAAAGCCTTGAAAACTTAATAGCCTCTTTCGTTATCTTTTTCGATAAACCTTTTACGACAGGCGATGTGGTAAAAGTGCAAAATATTACAGGCAATGTTGAAAAGATCGGGTTGCGCAGCACAAGAATACGTACGGATCAAAAGACTTATGTAACGGTTCCCAATAAACAGATGGTGGACAGCATACTCGATAATTTATCTCTGCGTACTCAGTACAAGGGTGAATTGAGATTGGAAGCGGATCTGAATACGTCATCAAAAAAATTGCAGGAGCTTTTAAGCGGGATAAAAACAATTTTTAACCGAAAAGATATAGAAACTTCATCTGTTTTATTGAATGCAATCGCAGGAAATGCATTTCTGATCAATGGCGATTATTTTACAGCACACATAACGGACACAGAATTCAACTCAATAAAGGAAGCAGTCAATCTTTCCGTTTTACAATTACTTGAAAATTTAGAGATACAAATTGCGGGAGCTAATAAGGAAATCCGCATTATTGCGCAGCAGAGGCCGGAATCGAAGCAATGATCTCTCCCAATTCTTTGTCGAAGGCTCCATATTTGCCATATTCAACCACCCTACCGATCTCTTTTCCATTATTCATTACAATAATGGTCGGTACATTTTCAATGTTCAGGGCTTCGGCAAGGTGGCTGAGCGTTTTCTTATCCCGGTCTACACCAATCAATGTCACCTTATCTTGCGAAAAACCGGCGGCATCAAGGAGCGAATAAAATTTAGGAACAATAAACTTCGAATCACTACACCATGTTCCCATGAATGTAATGAATTGTATGTGTTGGTTTTTCTTGAGTTCAGCAACGGCCTGAGATTGTGGAGTATAACCTTTTAAATTTTCAGCCCACCATGATGTAAACGCAGTGTCATTTTCCAGATCGTTTCTTGATATAATTCCTTTCAGAATCTTATTTCCTTCGTTATCCCTTGAAATCTCAGCCTGTGATTGAGCAAAAATTGAGCCACCAAAGCCACAAATACAAAAAACAACAATGATTAAAATCAATATTTTCTTCATGATTAAAGATATAAACGTAAAGTTTCGAACTGCCAATTGTTTGTTATGTCGTTGAGCTCTATAAACTGGCTTTTAATTCCAGGAAAAAGGTTTTGATCTTTTCTAAAGATTGGATCATTACAAATTTTTCTTCGGCATGCCTGGCATTTTTCAGATAATCCTTAGCCCCTTCGATAGTAAACTTCCTACGGCGAAGCAGGTCATAGATCAGTAAAAGGTTTTTTACATCGATTGGCCGAAAATAGCGATCTCCTTTTCGATTTTTTCGCGGTTGCAAAATATCAAATTCTGTTTCCCAATATCGAACCAGGGATTGATTGACTCTAAACCATTTTGCCACTTCACCAATGGAATAATATTGTTTTTGAAAAAGAATTTCATCGGGTGGTATTTGTACCAGGTCAGAGGAGATGTCAATTTCTTTTAATGATGGACGACCCCGTTTTGAGGAAGGTTTTTTTTGTTGCTCATTTACACCAACAGGCAGCACTTCCTTTTCTGCCAAAAGCTTATCGGCCGCCTGTTCTTCAGCAACAAAAATTTTTTTTTGCTCTTGCCTGTTCTCTTTTTTGGGGGGAACAAATTCCATTGCTATTTGTGAAAACTTTCTTTCCATTACTCAACCTGCATGCGGGTAAAGATACGAACGTATCCCGATAGCTATCGGGATGCTTCAACGAAAGTTGAATATTGTGGAAAAGTTGGACCAATAAAAAAGACTATAAGTCGCAAGCTACAAGCTTTAAGCAAATTGTTTGTTCAATATTATATGTTTTCTTCTGATTAGAATCTTGCAGCTTAAAGCTTGCAGCGTGAGGCTTCTTCCTAATCAAGACTCTGATTGGATGAAGCAGCTTTTTTCAACAACAAATCATATTGTTCCGGTGAAAGATCATTATAAAAGAAATAAACAGGATCAATTTTTTGTCCGTTCTTGTGTACTTCGTAATGACAATGCGGTCCTGTAGATTTTCCAGTGCTTCCGACCCAGCCGATCACTTCACCTCTTTTTACCGGTTGACCGGATTTTACTTTGATTCGTGACATATGTCCGTACAGCGTTTCATAACCATAACTATGATTGATGACCACGTGATTGCCATAGCCATTGCCTGTATTACCGGCAACAGCTACTGTACCATTTGCGGTTGCGTAGATCGGCGTTCCCAACGGCGCCGCAAAATCGAGCCCTGCATGCAGCTTTACGGTTTTGTAGATGGGGTCAATGCGATAACCAAAACCAGAAGCTATTCGCGTAAGATCTTTATTGCTCACAGGCTGGATAGCCGGCGTAGCAGCAAGCAATTGCTCTTTGTTTTTTATGAGGTTGTCAATTTCGCCGTAGGAATTTTTTTGCGCAGTGATGTAATGCCCAAGACTATTCAGTGAACTGATGATTGAATTTAATAATTCACTGCCATGCATATTTTCTACTCTTGTAATTTCTTCATCCTGTGCCAATGCTTTTGCTCTTGCACTGTCAGGGATCGGGCTGGCTTCAAAAATTACCCTGTAAACTTCATTATCTCTTTTTACCAATTCTGCAACCTGCTGCTGAGCTGCTCTTAACCGGTCATTTAGCTCATGATATTTATCCTGCAGACGTTCGTTTTCGATGTTCAGCAATTTTTCATTCGGGGAACCAACGAAACGAAATGCAAAAAGAGAAATAATTGCAGCGGTAACCAGCGCAGCGGCTAAAAAGCCAAAGATGCGCAGAACCTTTACCCGAAGAGGTGTTTCCAGTTTTTCATACCGGAGGCTATTGGTGTTATAAAAATATTTTATCTTCTTCATGATGGCATGTCATTTACCATAGCCATGAAAAATGAGACTTGAATCTTACCTTTGCGCTTCGCTATCCTTACCAGGCTTGTCGAAAAAACCTGCCTTTGTTGGCAGAAGGCAAATATAGCCGGATAAATAGCAAAAATCAATCCTTTAATGATTTTAAAATTCTTTAATCGGTTAATGATTATTATGTTCCCGGCACTATTACTGCTATCGGCTTCCGTTGCCTGCCTGTCCGGCAGGCAGGCGTCGCACTCTTGTACATTGCGCAATTCTATTGTACAACTTCTTTGTGTACTTCATGATTCGTTGTGTTCTTTGTGTCCATTTTTTTCAGGTCACAAAGTACACGAAGGGTACACAACGGACACAAAGCAGTCTCGGTCCCGATATTTACAGGTATACGAAGTCGGAAGGTTGCATTTTCCCGATTTCCTGGCTCACCTTTTCCCAATCGATAATCAACATTCTCAAGTTGCTCTATGAGATCCTCTTCCGAAATACGACAACAGTTTTTGGATTTTTTCAAATCAAAAGGACATGTGATTGTTCCTTCGGCGCCAATCGTGGTGAAAGATGACCCTACGCTGATGTTCACCAATGCAGGCATGAATCAATTCAAGGATTATTTTTTAGGAAATAAACAGGCCCTCAATAAACGGGTTGCTGATACACAAAAATGTTTGCGTGTAAGCGGTAAGCACAATGATCTTGAAGAAGTGGGAGTGGATACCTATCATCATACCATGTTTGAAATGCTGGGTAACTGGAGTTTTGGCGATTATTTTAAGAAAGAAGCTATTGAATGGAGCTGGGAACTGCTGACTGAAGTTTATAAAATTCCGAAGGACAGGTTGTATGTAACCGTATTTGCCGGAGACGACAAAGAAAAACTCCCGAAAGATGACGAAGCAATAAATGAATGGAAGAAATGCACTTCTGAAGACCGGATATTATTATTTGGAAGAAAAGACAATTTTTGGGAAATGGGAGATACGGGCCCTTGCGGCCCTTGCACAGAAATACATGTGGATTGCAGAACTGATGAGGAAAGAAAAAAGATCGATGGAAAGGAATTGGTGAATGCTGATGATCCGCAGCTGATCGAAATATGGAACAACGTATTCATTCAGTTCAACCGTTTAAAAGATGGAAGTCTTGAACCCTTGCCGGCAAAACATGTTGATACAGGAATGGGACTGGAACGTTTGGTAAGAGTTCTTCAAAACAAAAATTCAAATTACGATACTGATATTTTTACCGGCATTATTGATGTTGTAAAAGAAATAACTAAACAGAACAAATCTGTTTTCTTACAATCAACCAGCAAGCAAAGTATAGCAGTCAGAGTAATTGCTGATCATATCCGGGCAATTGCTTTTACTATTTCAGATGGACAGTTGCCATCCAATACAGGAGCCGGATACGTAATTAGAAGAATTCTAAGAAGAGCTGTTCGTTATTATTATACACATTTAGATTATAAGCAGCCATTATTGTTTCAACTAGTTCCAATACTAGCAAAACAATTCAAAGATGTTTTTCCTGAATTGCAGAACCAAAAAGATTTTATAACTAAAGTAATCAAGGAGGAAGAAGAGGCCTTCTTAAGAACATTAGATAAAGGGTTAAGACGGATTAGAGATATTATAGATTCTTCATTCCCACGGAAAACAACAATAAGTATTCTCACTGGAGAGGAATCGTTTGAATTGTTTGATACTTATGGGTTCCCGATAGACTTGACCAAATTAATTGCTGCGGAAAACAGTATGACTGTTGATGAAAAGGGCTTTGAAGCCGAAATGCAACAACAAAAAAACCGTTCCCGTGCTGCTACCGCCATCGATACTGAAGATTGGATCGTTCTCAATGATTCATCGCAAAATACTTTCGTTGGTTATGACACTTTAGAAACAGAAACCAAAGTTTTGAAATATCGCAAAGTAAAATCGAAAGGAAAAGAGTCTTTTCAAATAGTTTTAGAAACGACGCCTTTCTATGCTGAAAGCGGCGGACAGGTGGGTGATACTGGTAAATTAATAATTAATAATGAAGAATTAATAATTACTGATACAAAGAAGGAGAATGACTTGATCATTCATTTCACTGATTCAATTCCTGCAGACCTTTCGGGTGGAGTTATTGCAAGAGTTGACGCAAAAAGAAGAAAAAACACAGCCTGGCATCATTCAACAACACATTTATTGCATGCTGCTTTGAGGAAAGTACTGGGAAATCATGTTACTCAAAAAGGTTCCTTGGTGAATGCCGAACATCTTCGTTTTGATTTTTCTCATTTTGCAAAGATGACCGATGAAGAAATTGCCGAGGTAGAAGAATTGATCAACGAAAAAATCCGGGAAAATATTCCTGTCGTCATTAAGCTCATGGCAAAAGAAGAAGCTTTGAAGCTTGGTGCCATGGCTTTGTTTGGTGAAAAATATGGAGATGTTGTAAGAGTGGTCATTATTGATCCGGCTTATTCTATTGAACTATGTGGTGGAACACATGTAGGCGCAACAGGTGATATTGGCTTCTTTAAAATTAAAACGGAAACAGCCATCGCAGCCGGTGTTCGTCGTGTGGAAGCGGTTTGCGGAAAGCTCGCTGATGAATATGTAAATGATGAATTCAAAACTTTAAGTGGAATTCGCCTATTGCTGAAAAATCCGGCTGATATTTCCAAAGCAATCGAAAATGTGATTGGCGAGACCGCAGAATTAAAAAAGAAGATGGAGAAGCTTGAGGTACGCCAGCTTGAAACTATAAAAAATGAATTGCTTCAAAAAGTTATTAAGCTCAACGGGACCAATTTTATTGGGGAAATAGTTGAAGTAGGAGATGCTGATGCTCTTAAAAAACTTTGTT
>JBIOGV010000112.1:0-10824 GCA_044448365.1 Chitinophagales bacterium | reverse complement strand
TGAAGCAATCAGGGATCTGGAAAAACAGGTGAATGATTTTTTTGATTTTTTTTTGGCCGATCCCGGTATAAAAACGTTACATCCTGCATTTGGAGAATTGAATTTTGAAGAATGGGTGCAATTGCATCACAAACACGTGAAGCATCATTTAAAGCAATTTGGAATAGAAATATGATTCAATTTTTATCCTGTCAGGAGCCCTCCACCATTTTTTTTAAATTGTCTAAACCCTTTTCAAACTGATGATTGAGATTTTTATTGATCATGGGTCCCATGAGTCTTGCCATGGGCCAGGGAAGATTACCGGAGTTTTGCCAGGTAAGCTTTGTAGTATTATCACCATGATTTTCAAACGACCAATTATCCGTCGCATGGCTTTTCCAGGGCTTTAGAAATTCAAGATCAAAATGAATATGTGTATCATCAATGCTTTTTATGGTAAGGCTACCCACTCCTACTTTTTTCCCATGCCATGAATATTTATGATCGATGGTTTTTGCAGTGCCGGTAACGTTTTTTGCGGCTGAAGGATCCATTTGCTGCCACGGATTCCAGCTTGCATAATAATTCAGGTCTCCAACTTTATTCATCACTTCACCGATCGGTTTATTGATCAGGGTAGTTTTTTCAACATTATATTTTGACGGCATGATCGCACCGATGAGCAATACGGCAACAATAAGTCCGGTAAAAAGAAAAACGAAGATCATGAACAGGTGGTTTAGCCGATGAAAATTACGGAATACATTTTTTTATTGCAAGCTATTTTATAAAAGGATAGCTGCCACGATAATAAAAAACGCTTCATTTGAGATATGAAGCGTCTGATTTTCCTTCTAATCTTTTTAATCTATTCAATCATGGTTCTGCTTCACTCCGCTTCTGCTACAACTTCTTTTACTTCGGGTATCATTCTTTTCATCATGCCTTCAATACCTGCTTTTAATGTTATCATCGAGGAAGGACAACCGCTGCAACTTCCCTGCAGCATAAGGTTTACGACTCCATCGTCATAACTTCTGAATTGTATGGCACCTCCATCCATTTCAACGGCAGGGCGAACATAATTATCGAGCAGTTCCTTAATGCGTTTTACAATATCACTTTCATTAAGCTCAATTTCTTCATTGTTTGCCGGTTTCATGGCGGCTATTTCTTCTTCATTCACAACAAGCTTTCCTTCTTCAAGATATTGTTTAAGGAACTCACGAACAGAAGGAATTACATCGCTCCATTCTGTTTCAGGCGTTTTTGTCAGCGTAACAAAATTACTGGCAATAAAAACGGCTTTTATGAAAGGAAAAACAAATAATTCAGAGGCCAGGGGCGATGCACTGGTCATTTCAGCATCAGGAAAATCAATGCTTTTGCCCGGGTAAAGAAGTTTATTGGCTACAAACTTCATTGTTTCAGGATTGGGCGTCATCTCGGTATAAATGCTGATGATCGGGTTACCAGTTTTAATCATATTATTTCTTTTTGCTCTCCGTCGTTGGCTGACAGCAGAACAGCAAAATTAATAAGAATAAATCAAAGAGAAGGCATTGGATCAAGACAAAGAATGATTCACCGATCGGCTGATCTTACTCATCGTTTTTTCGGCAAAAAGCCTTTTTATTTGAAAACGTTTCTGCAGGTAAAAGAAAGTGTATCAATCTGAATCTGAAAAATTAGATTTTTCAATGATAAGGTTTCCGAAACAACAGAAAGGATCAAGGAATACTATGAATAACTTGCAAAGCTTTCTTTAATAATTTATTTTTAAAAAAGTTTTACCATCCAAACTGAACTTATGCATTTTTACAGGAGATGGCTTTGCGTTTTTGTTTGTATTGTTTCTGTTTCTGCCCGCGCACAATACACCGAAACTCAGCAAAAGGCGATTGTTTTGAGAAGGATGATCGAACTTAACCATTTTAGTCCGCGTACTGTTGACGACAGCCTTTCTTCTGAAATGTTTTTGAAATGCATGAATGAATTGGATCCTCACCGCGACATTTTCACTGCAAATGAATTCAATGCGCTGGAAGCATACCGGTATAAGCTTGATGATGAGTTAAGAGGATCTGGCTGGGGCTTTCTTGACCTGACCATGAAATATTATCAACAGGCTTTGAAAAGAGCTGACAGCATTATCAACACTGTTTTACAAAAACCCCTGGACTTTAATGTTGATGACAAAGTAATTATTTCCAATGACGGGGAACGACCTTATAATTTTCCCTCCTCGGTAACAGAACTATCTAACAGGTGGACCCGGCGCTTCAAATATTTAATCTTGAATAATATTTATGATATCGGATCAGCTGACAGCGTTAAACTTTCCCTGAAGGCGCAATTACCGAAACATGAATTGGCTGCCCGGCAAAAAATAAAGAAGATTGAATCTGAAGATATTCAACGCATTCTTGATCCTGCCGGGTACAATACTTATGTTACGGATATTTATTTCAATGCACTTGCCTCATGTTTTGACCCTCATACAATGTATTTCTCCCCCCAGGAGAAAGAAAATTTCCAGGCAAGCATAAGCACAGAACAATATTCATTAGGTTTAACAATTGATGATAATGATGGTAAGGTGATTGTTGATCGTTTGGTCCCCGGAGGGCCGGCGTGGAAAAGTGGTGAATTGAATAAAGATGATGAATTGGTACAGGTGCAATGGGAAGGAAAAGAAGCGGTAGATGTTTCATCTCTTACAGCAGACGAGGTTGATGACATACTTGAAGAAACAAATCATGGAAACATCACAATCAGGGTTCGCAAGGCCGACGGTATCATTAAAACGGTGACTCTTCATAAAGAAAAAATAGAAACCGAAGAAGATATTGTAAGAGGATATGTGTTAAAAGGCAGGAAAAAGATCGGGTACATCTCTTTGCCTGATTTTTATACTACATGGGAAGATGAGAAAGGCAGTGGTTGTGCAAATGATGTAGCTAAGGAAATTGTTAAGCTCAAAAGAGAAAATATCGATGGGCTTATTCTCGATCTCAGGTATAATGGTGGCGGTTCTTTAGGAGAGGCTTTGGAGATGGCCGGAATTTTTATAGATGAAGGACCATTGGCAGGAGTGAAAGACAAAACGCAGAAATTGGTTTTTTTAAAAGACCCCAACCGGGGTACTATTTATGATGGCCCTTTACTGTTGCTCGTCAATAGCCAAAGCGCTTCTGCATCAGAAATGCTGGCAGCTGCATTACAGGACTACAACAGGGCTGTTATTGCAGGGAGCCCAACTTATGGTAAAGCAAGCATGCAAAAGATCTTTTCACTGGATACCCTGTCAAATAATAGCTCCGACAATTATAAAGGCGATGTTGTTAAGATCACCGACGGAAAATTATACCGGGTAACCGGGCAAACCGCCCAATTGAAAGGAGTGATACCCGATGTAACCCTGCCTGATATTTTTGATGCACTTAAATACCGTGAAAAGTTTTCGCCGGATGCTTTAAACTCTGATACTGTAAAAAGGAATGCGTATTACAAACCTCTTTCTCCTTTACCGGTTAGCGAACTTTCACAACGAAGTGAGCAAAGAATTAAGGACAATAAAAATTTCCAGGATATAAAGACAGCGATTCAAATGCAGGGTACATTATTCGAAAATCAAACAGTGGTGCTCAAACCAGATGCCTTTGAAAAATGGATACAACAGGCAGAGAATTTACGGAAAATAGCAGAGTCCGAAGATGAACACAATACAGACTTGTTTGTTGCAGAGAATTATTCCACAGACAAAGAAAAAATGCAAACAGACAGTTATAAGAAAGAGATTAACCAGGTTGTTTTAAAAAATCTTCAGCATGATATATACATTGAAGAGGCTTACAACATTATTTCCGACCTGGTAAAAATTATAAACAAACAATGAAACTATTATGAAATCTAAAGCCAAAGCTTTTGTATTTGTTTTTCCTGTTTTACTGCTTGTCTTTTACAATAGTTATGCCCAGCAATTTGATAATCCCGGCGACTACATGAGTTACATTACTAAAGCTGATGAAGATATGACAGCCGTATACCTGAGCTATCTGAGCGCGGTTGGGCATAATAAAAGTGTCAGAAAGGTTGAGAAGAGGAGACAGGAAGTTCTTAATTCAATTTCAGATACCCGGTTCAAGATCCAGGGAATGCAGCCATGGAAAGGAGATCGTAGTTACCGGGACTCTACTGTTTCATACATAAAATTGCTGTATAATGTTTTCAATGAAGACTATGCTAAAATTGTAGATATGGAAGAGATCGCAGAACAAAGTTATGATGCTATGGAAGCCTATATGCTGGCACAGGAAAAAGCGGGGGAAAAACTCCAGGAAGCTGCCGAAAAGCACAATAAACTCCAGAAAGAATTTGCTGTTAAATATAATGTAACCCTGATCGAGGAGGAAACGAAACTGGATATAAAGAGCAAACAAGCATCTGATCTGATGGACCATTATACTGAAGTGTATCTTGTTTTTTTTAAACCCTACAAACAGGAAGGCTATTTAATGGATGCGATCAATAAAAAAAATATTGTCGGCATAGAAGAAAATAAAAACTCAATGCAGAAATTTGCAGAAGAAGGAATGGAAAAATTGAAAACAATGAAAGGATATAATAATGACCCTTCTTTAATTGTCGCCTGCAGGGAAACCCTGCAATTCTATAAAATGGAAGCCACAAAAATGCAGGCAGCAACGGATTTCTTTATGAAAGAGGATAATTTTGATAAGGTGAAAAAAGGTTTTGACACGAAACCTGTTTCAAAAAGAACAAAACAGGATATCGATCAGTATAACAAGGCCGTGAACGAAATGAATGCTGCCGTAAATGATTATAATTCGGCAAACAAAGAAATCAATAAGCAACGACAAACGGCAATTGACCGATGGAATGATGCTGTAAAAAAATACCTGGATGATTACATGCCGGTACAAAGAAAATCATAGATCAACCTCTCTAAAAATTTATTGTGAAGAAGATTTATTACCTCGTCAATTGTACCACCTCGCAGACGATTATAAAAGAAACCGGAATTAATAAGGAAGACTTCGAAATGCAGGACATTAAATTTGAGAAACTGAGTCCGAAGCAATTAGATGAGATGAAAAAAATGACCGGCAGTTATGAAGCTTTGTTCAGCCGGAGAGCACTGAAATATAAAGAGCTTGGTTTAAAGGATAAAAAGCTTGATGAAAAAGATTATAGAAAACATATCCTTGAAGAATATACTTTTTTAAAGCGACCGGTTGTGATAGTCAATGATAAGATTTTTGCCGGAAGCGAAAAGAAAACAGTAGAAGCTTTAAAAAAGGCTTTGAAAGCTTCCTAATTAAAAATTTACAGGCAACCTGCCTTCAGTATCATCCCAGGCCATTACCAATTCCGCCCCATTGCCGGCAGGTTGAAAGACCATAGTAAAATATTCAAAGGTGATGGCAGCCTTTTTTATAGGAATGTCAAAATGCATCAAATCTTTTGTGGAATCGATTTTTAATCCCCAGGTAAAAATATCGTTGTTCAAAATTATAGTCCATTTATCGGGGTATGGGATACAATAAATAATATAACGGCCTGCATTTACTTTTTTGTTCTGTATCGTTACATTCCTGAAAAATTCGATCTCCGAAGCTTCATTCGCTCCAAGCCGCCAGGGCTCTCCATATTTGAGCAGGTCACCAAAGATCTGGCGTCCCTGCTTATGAGGACGACTGTAAATTACTCTCATGACAGGCGGAGTATTAATATCATGGGTCATTTTTTTTTGAGAGTAGTTTACCGGGAAATAACTCATATCCATGGGTGAGATATCAATAGCTGCATAAGGATTGGCTGTTGTTGAACTGGAAACAGCAGGATCCGACCTTTTTCCTGCCTGGTCAGAATTCTTATTACTCTTATTCGTGCAGGAAAGAAAGAGAAACAAAATAACAAACCAGTTACATGCAAGCTTGATCATTTCAATTATTTTAGACTGATTGGCAAGCTGGTCTTTATATTTTCCCAGGCGATGACCAGGTTACAACCATTATTCGTTTTTTCAAATGTCATTGCGAGGGCTTCAACCGATTCATTTAGTTTTTGTACAGGCACAGCAGTTCTTAAAATATCTTTTTGAGCATCGTATTTAAATGCTCCCCATGTATCCACATCCTTATTCAAAATAATTGTCCAGTTATCCACGTTTGGAATAGCATATAAGGTATATCGCCCTTTTGTTATTTTCTTTCCATCGATTTTTACACTTTTATAGAACTCTATTTCAGTTGCTTCATTTGCACCCAGTCGCCATACTTTTCCATATTCAACCAGATCACCAAAAATAATGCGTCCATTCTTTTGGGGGCGACTATAAATCACTCTTGCCAAAACCGGCTCCGTCGCCTTATCCTGGATCTTTAACACAGGGTAGTTATTGGGATAGTAGGACATATCCATTGGCGATTTGTCGAGTGGAGGGAGATCATCGCTTTGTGCTTTGCAAAGCACAGCCAAAAAAGTCAGACAGGCAATGATAGTGAGTTGTTTCATATGGTTCATTATTTTTTATGAAAGAGCAAAAATAATTGTTTGAGGTTGCATGGAAAAGTCAGGATTGGATTCAAACCCCGGTAAGATCCCTGTACATTTTGTAGGCAAATGATTTCAGGTCCGGAAAAAAAACTTTGTAACATTCATGTAGTTTTTTGTAGTGTTCTTCAAATAATAATGCGGCTGTTTCACTTTCATCAATATACTTCGCTCTTCTTACCAGGCCCGCAAAACTGGATTCAGTACCCCATTTGCTATGATAATTATAGAGCCAGTTCTGCAATTTCATGTATGGGAACATGCGGGCAAAACGCAGCGGCAAATATTCAATATGCCGGTCGAGTATGCTATAAACTTTTTCTGAAAAATTTCTTAAAGTTTCTTCGCTGAATTCGTCAGCATCCGTTGCTAAAAAATGATCGTATGCTACGTCCACAAAAGCACCGCTGTATAACCGGTAATGAGGTCTGAAAATATTCTTTGCCAGTTTAGTGGCTTCATGAGTATCGGTAAAACTATCGATAGCGCGATGCAGGGTAATTCCTTTTTGGATTCCTTCAGGATAATTGAATTTATTTTTTCCTTTTATAAAATCACTGACGAGATTGCCAACCAGGGTTTCTTCATGATCAAAAGAAAGAAAAGCATGGGCGAGGTAGTTCATGACACCAAGATACAGGGTTGGGATGCAATTTTAAAGGTTCCCGGCTTACTTCACATTTTCTTTTAACCAATCACCCATGATCTGCAAGGCTTCAGGAGCGAAGGTTTCTTCCAGTTTACCATACTCGGAGGGGGTACATTTTTTACAATGCTGGAATAAATGATTTAGTCCCGGCAATTCTTTTACTTCATAATTTTTTGACTTACTTTTTTTCAAAGCCGCTCGTATGCCCTCTAAATTTTTTTTGGCTATCACCTGTACATCCTCGGATCCATTCAATGCCAGTATCGGGCAATAAGCTTTTTGATAATTAACAGATGCGTCACTATTATTGAAGAACTGCATCCACGGCAGGTATAATGTTTTCAATAGATTTCTTAAAATTTTTTTAGCCGTTTCTTCATCGGTAAATCCAAGCTCTTTTAATTGTTCCGGTTTCATACCTGCTTGCCAATTTGTATATTCCTGCCAAACTTTAGTAAAACATTCCACACTGTCTTTTTCAGTTAACGAGTAATCAATAATTTTTTTATACAAGCCATGATATAATTTTGCTGTTTCTTCACTGATCCCTTCTTTTATCATGATCACCTGACCCTGGTCGGCTAAAATATCGCTTCCTTTCATTCCCGCTCCCGCCACTGAAATAATAAACGCCACATCTTTTCTTTGTACCATCACCAACGAAGCGATCAACCCTCCCTCACTATGGCCTATCAACCCAATTTTTTTTGGATCGGCTTCTTTTCTTGTTTTAAGATAATCCATCGCCGCTATGATATCTTTTGCAAAATCAGCACTGGTTGCTTTCATTACATCACCAGTTGTTTTTCCGATACCCCTGTCATCAATTCTTAAAACACCAAAGCCGTTTCTGGTTAAGTAGTCAGCAATCACGGCAAAGGGTTTATGACTAAAAATAGTTTCATCGCGGTCCTGCTGGCCGCTGCCGGTAATTAAAATAGCTGTTGTAAAAGGACCACCACCGCTTGGATAAGTAAATGTTGCACCAAAATGAACCGTTTTGTCTGCATTGTCGTATTCAACGTCTTCAGTTTTGTATGGAAACGGTGGTTTCGGTGTTTGAGGACGTTTAGGCGGTTCAATTGGCTTATCAGCTTTTTTAAATGCCAGGGGATAATCTGCGTTTTGTGTAAATGTGCCCGTAATTACAGAATCTCCTTCGAGTTTTCCTGTAAAACTTGCATGAATACGATTAATTGTAAAATGAAATTCATTTTCATGAATGGTTGAAGTATCCGCAGCTATGCCAAAAGCAGATTGATCAGGGCTGTCCAATGTTGAGGAAATGCCGCTGTCAGCGTTTGCTTTTATATGAATTACGATCCTCAGTTCAACGCCCACATTCAGGGTTCCTTCCCAGTCACCTATGAAATTTTTGTTGCCCTGTGAAAAACTTTTTATTGTTCCGGAAATGCAAACAAGAATGAAAAAGCAAAATATTTTTCTCATAGAATTATTTTACAGAGTTAGCCGATTTTTGTTTTTTGTAAAACCGGTATGAATGGACGATTGGAATAATGATTACGATTAATGATATCGTGAATAACGCAATAATTGAAACAGTCGCAGATGTGAGAATGCTGATTACTGCTATCAATAATCCACCGGCAAACCAAAGTTTACTTGCAAGATGATGGGTGGATCTCCAGTTGTCTTCATTTTCCAAAGTCCAGGGCAGGCGGAAACCTGCAAAATAATTAGGCCTGAGATTATTCATGTAATTTCCAATCACTGCCCAGAAAACTCCGATCAGAACAAAAAGAAAGCGGATATTAAGTTTTAAGCTTCCCTGCACACCAATATAAATTACAAAGCAATCAATGGCACACAAGAATGCAACTACAGCAAAAGCTATTTTCCGCAACCGGTCCTTGTTCTCAGCTGCATATTTTTTGGGATCAATACGGTAGATATTTGTTAAAAGAAGGTATACACCCGCACTGACTATTGTCATAATTCCCATAAACAATAGGAATTCATTTTTGCTGTCATATTGATCGGCGTTTCCATGAATATCAAAATGCATGGCGATTTTGCCTGGTAATTTATTCCATACAATGGCAAGATACATTACAGGGATTACTATGATCAGCCAGACAATTCTTTTCAAAAATTTCTGCATAATTGTTTTATTTCTTTTTTGTTTTGAATTGGAGAAGCCATTTTAAAATTTCATCTACTACGGTTGTATTTAAAGAATAATAGACAAACTGCCCTTCTTTTTCTGCAACTACCAGTTTTGCCTGCTTCAGGAGGTCAAGATGATGCGATATGCTTGGGAAGGAAATATGAAACCTGTCAGCTATTTCCCCGGCTGTCATATCTCTTTGCTGAAGCAATTCAAGGATAGCCCTTCGGGTAGGATCATTCAGTGCCTTAAATATTACATTCATATCTTTATTTAGATAATTGTATATTTAGACAAATATCTAAATATTATTTTTGATTACCAAGAGATCGGAAATATTTTTATATTTTTTTGTTCTGATTCCGCACACAAACAAAACGAATGGTGATTATGAATGGCAGGCGGTTGGATTGGATAACGTCTGTTAACGGCAATTAACACTCTTCACCACTAATCATAAATCAATTGCCCTGGGCTGTAACCTGTAATATATTTGTATCGTCTTACTTATTAAATGAACAAATACAACATAAACAAAAAAACTGAACGAATATGAAAAAGATTATGATGGTGCTGGCGCTGCTGCTTACAGTTGGTACAACATTCGCTTACACAGGTGAAGAAGCAGTAAGCAGAAGAGCATTAAATTCCTTTAAATCAGAATTTGCCGGTGCAACCGATGCAGCCTGGACCGCAGGACGCAATTATTATAAAGTTGCCTTTACAATGGATGATCAAAAATTGTTTGCTTTTTATAATACGGATGGAGAATTTATGGCGGTGACACGTTATATCTCCTCTTTCCAGCTGCCGCTGACCTTGCAGGGAGGCTTAAAGAAATCTTACAGCAACTATTGGATCAGCGATTTGTTTGAAATGGCTTCCAATAATGAAACTGCGTACTATGTTACTCTTGAAAATGCTGACACAAAAATTATTTTGAGATCAGTAGATGGCAATGACTGGTCAGTGTATCAAAAAAGTAAAAAAGCATAAGCAGTCAGCACGTTAGTTTTGGTGTGTGGTAAAAACAACCCCGCTCTCCGGATCCGGAAATAGCGGGGTTTCTCTTTAGGGTAACTTATCAGGATAGCAAGAAACTGGCAGTAATGCAGTTTGAAATTTTTTAACATCAGCTCAGGTCCCGATAGCTATTGGAACGTAACGGGATCATAAAACTGAAACACTGGCGGTAAACTAATATTCGTTCGCATTGCTATTCTATATTCTAATTCCTATATTCTATCTTCTTTTTATCGTCAGACTGTGTAACCTTAAATATTCATCCTGCGTCATATTATTCAAGAAACAATTACAACACAAACCAAAAAATAAAAATTATGAAAAAGATTATGATGATGCTGGCACTGATGCTCACACTTAGTACAAGTTTCGCTTTTGCAGGTGAAGCAGTCAATCAACAGGCTTTGAATGCTTTCAGAAGTGAATTTGCCGGCGCAACCGATATAGCCTGGACAGTTGGCAG
>JBIOGV010000111.1:0-11041 GCA_044448365.1 Chitinophagales bacterium | reverse complement strand
GAGATTGAATTTTAGCCTAATAAATTGTTGATTTATGGGGCTTTTTTTATTTCAAATCCTTCTCAACTGGTGGGGAATAATTCCTGCTATTTGACCCCGTCCATGTATTAGCCCTCTAAACGTCTGGACTAAATTTGAAATTCAATTTAGTCACTTAAATCTCAGATGACCGTCGTCCTGCGATATTTATTAACGGAACCTATTTTATTGTAATCATCCGAAAATTTCGTTCCTTTAATCAGCATTACGGCACAGGCACGATAATAGTAGTATCCTACCGAAGTATTCTAAACTACCCTGTAATTTATTCAAAGGGAACCTTGAGCCTTCTTACAAGCAATTGCTGGTAATTAAATCAGCATAAAGAATCATCAATAGCTAATCAAACCATCACTAAAATATACATACCATGCCAACCTTCCACACCAACCAGCTAAAAGCCTCGCTGATTATTGCTTTATTAATTACAATTTTTGGAGGCTGCCAAAAAAATAACTCAGCAAAAGAAAGCCCTGTCGCACTCAAAACAACCAGTAATGTGTTAGCAGAAGCTACAGCCGGGAAATGGGTTGACAGTTGGGCTGCATCGTTTTTATCGACTACAGTAAACGGCAAGTTGCAAACAACACCATCCTTCAACAACCAAACCTTCCGGCTCAATGTATTTTCGAAGCTCGGCGGCACAATGGTTCGTGTGAAGCTCACAAACAAGTTCGCCACAAACACGTTGACAGTCGGAGCCGTGCACGTTGCACTTCGTTCGACAAATAACTCGATCTCTGCCGGCAGCGACAGAACCTTAACGTTCGGCGGGAAACCCGGCGTCACCCTCGCACCGGGCGCGGAAATTTGGAGCGACTCAGTAATACTCACTGTTGCACAACATGTAACAGTCGCAATAAGTGTATATATCCCGGGGAGCTTTAAGCCAACAACATTCCATCCAACCGGATTACACACAAGCTACATTTCAAGGACCGGCAACTTTACTGCATCAACAACACTTCCGCTGGCGAGCTTCACCAATACTACTACAGAAGTTGTGATCGTATCGGACCTTCAGGTCTGGGCACCGGTGAACAGTGAAGTCGCTATTGCCTTTGGTAACTCAATCACGGATGGAGCAGCCGCCACAAACAATGCTAACGGAACCTGGCCCGACGTTCTATCCAATCGATTACCCTCATTGCCGTCAGGCGCTCCATTCGCTGTGATCAACATGGGTATCGGTTCAAACAGGGTAGTGTCTGCAGATCTCGCCGGACCATCCGGCGTACATCGTTTCTCTGATGATGTGCTCGCCCGGCCGAATGTAGGATATGTAATCCTCCTTGAAGGCATCAATGATATCTCGTACGAACTGGCAACTGCGGCAACAATCACCAACGCATACTCAACGCTGGTTGCGCAGGCGCATGCCGCCGGCATCAAAGTCTATGGCGCCACATTGCTCCCGATTGGCAACTCTACAAAATATACGGTAGCAAATGAGGCGACGCGACAGGCGGTCAATGCATGGATCCGTACCCCGGGAAATTTCGACGCCGTACTCGACTTCGAAGCTGTAGTCAAGGACCCTACGACAAATCCTTTACGAATCAAAGCAGCCTGGACCGGTGATTATATACATCCGAATGAAGCGGGATACGCGGCGATCGGCAACTCCATACCTACAAATCTCTTCTATTAACAATAAGTGCTGCACTCGGGCAGGGTTTCATAAAATAGCATTTAGGAGAGGGGACCCTGAAGAAATTCAGATCCTTTATTTTTTTTGTTTCCTGGCGAATTGTCAAGAAAATCTTTTATCGTTATTTCCAGTTCATTCGAATTGTCTGAATGAAAAAACCGGTAATTGAATTTTTCTATTTGTTCTAAAACAATATTTAATGAATACATGTTTTGTTGAACAACAAATGCAATTTGTTTTTGCAAAAGATGTTTGGCAAGATATTCCTGTTCGGTTTGACCCGGCGTTGGAATTAAAATACTCTTTTTCTTCAATCTTACAATATCCATCACAGTACTGTATCCCGGGCGACTGATAATACAAACTGCTTTTTGAATTTCTTCATTCAATTCTTTTGTCTGCAGATGATTGTAGAATTTTATCATGCCTGTTGATGGAATAATTGATGAGGATACCGGCAATCCTCTTACAATTGTTGCAGTACCCTGATAATGGCTTATTTCATCTATAATTTTATTTTCCAGGATTGTTCGCTGAGGTTCGGGGCCCGATAAAATGAACAAAAGATGATCTTTTACTTCTTCCAAACCTTTATTTTCAAACCTTGAAAGAAGACCAATATATTTAATTGGTATCAGCGGTTTAACTTCCGGGTGAGACAATTGACCTGCCAGGTTTTCTTCTCCGGGAAAATCAGGCACCCAGCATTCTTTAAAACGATTGATATATTTATAGTTCCCTCGCCGTATGATTTTCCCGCTCCATTTGCCTAAGGAATTTTGTATAGCCAATTGATGAGTGATAAATATGCAGGGGATCTTAGAATGGTATAAGCCGAAACGATTGTCAGAGATCACTGCATCAAATCCATGGATTTTAATCATCTTTTTCAGCCACCTGTGTTCCATGCTGATCACAGAAAGAATTCTTGGAATTTGCGAAATCATTTTGAATACAAAACCCACAGAGCTTTTCGAATACCGGATTTGATAACCATTAAGTGAAAGAAATGGCAAACCAGGAAATTCAGCGCTCAATAAAGCTCTCTGTGTTCCGTCACCGGCAAGCCACACCTCACAATCATTAGCCAGGAACTGCTTTATGACAGGAATACACCGTGTGGTGTGGCCCAATCCCCAGTCAAGCGGAGCTACTAATATGCGGGATTTACGGCGCAATTTTTCACCAACTGCCTCAGCCATAATAATTTCCAAATTTTTGTCAGCCGATATACTAATTTGTTTGTAAAATAGTTTTAATTTAGAAATCCTTTTTATGAAACAAAAAAACAAAATAATGCTGTTTCTGCTTATACTGGGAATAATAGTTGCTTCCGGTTGCAATAAAAACTATTATTCCGGCACAGGTAAAGGCAGCAATTGCGGTTGTCCCAGCCATAAAGGAATGGTGGGTTATTAACAATCATTGAAATGAAAACCACTCCCGATCGTGACCTTTTGGTATTGTTCAAAAACCGGTTCTTAAGCCCAATGGCTATGGAACAGGAAGTGGAATGTCTCAATAAAATTGTTCGCCAAACTGAACATCCCAGTCAATTTTGCAATGCTCATGAATTAGTTCGCAGAAATCGTATCACTCAAAAAAACCAGAAACTGTTAGCTGCACTTCATCAAACCCAATTAAAACCGTTCTGGTTTTTTATCAGTAAGAATTGAATATAATTTATTGACCTCTTTCGTTGTTACTTCTATATAAATTCATAAGGGAAGTTTGTGATCCGTTGTCTTTGTGATCATTTTTGGGCGTTACAAACCTCCCTGCCGTCAGCCATGAGAGACATGACGAACATAATGTGAGTCTCATAGCTTGCATAGACGAAACAAACATCAGCCATTCATAGGTAAACTATTGACCAGAAAATTTCTTAACCTTCATTAACCTTAAAACAAGAATGGTTAACCCGTTTTATCTTTTTACAAAAATATTTTTGTACCGTAATCAACAGCTATGAGATCATTATCGTTTTTTCTTTTGTTCATCTTATTCAGCGTAATTGCAACAGCTCAAAAAAACGGGAATATCAAAGGTTTTGCTTTTGATACAATGGCAAAGCAGCCTTTGGCCAGCGCCACGATCACATTAATGCAGAAAAAAGATTCTTCATTGGTTAGCTTTACCATGACCGATAATAACGGAAGGTTTGAATTAACGGGCATACAAAACGGGGAATACCGGTTATTGATCACGCACGTAAATTATTATAACGCGAACCTGGTTTTTAAAATTGATGATGAGCACAGGAATATTGATCTCGGAAATATCATAATGAATGATCGCAGCAAGGTATTAAGTGAGGTAGTGGTTACTTCAGAAACCCCGCCTGTAACATTGGTTGGCGATACTATTCAATATAATGCCGGTTCATTTAAAACGCAACCGAATGCAAATGTTGAAGATCTTTTAAAGAAATTACCGGGTGTAAGAGTTGATAAGGATGGAACCGTAAAAGCGCAGGGCGAAAAGGTGCAAAAAGTTTTGGTGGATGGAAAAGAATTTTTCGGCAATGATCCAAAAATTGCAACAAAAAACCTGCCTGCAGATGCAGTAGACAAAGTCCAGGTCTATGATAAACTCAGCGACCAGTCGCAGCTAACAGGATTTGATGATGGCAACAGCGAAAAAACCATCAACCTGAAATTGAAAAAGGATAAGAAAAAGGGAATGTTTGGTAAAATCAATGCAGGTGGAGGAGCGGATGGAAGATACCAAGGAAAATTCAATGTGAACTCTTTTAAAGGCGCAAGACAAATGTCTGTGATTGGAATGGGCAATAACACAAATACTGAGGGATTTTCCTTTATGGACATCCTGAATTTTACAGGCGCATTGAATCAATTAAAGAATGGTGGAGGAAATATAAATATTAATATCGGGCCTAACGATCCGCTTGCCGGGTTGTTGGGCGCCAATAATACCGGTATCAATACGATTTTCGGAGGCGGGGTAAATTATAATAACATCATTGGTACAAAAACAGATTTCCAGAGTAACTATTTTTACAACCGTTACAACCCCAGCAGTCAAAGTACCATCCAGCGCCAATACTTTTCACCGGCTAATCTTTATAAGGAAAATTCATATGCAAACAATCTCAATAACAGCCACCGGTTAAATTTCAGTGCTGATTACCAGGCCGATTCTTTTACTTCACTGAAAATTTCTCCTTCACTCAGTTATCAAAAAACGAGCAACAAAACTCTGTCAGATTATAGCACTTTATCAGACCTGGGCACAAAGATCAATGATGGCAATAGTGATAATTTATCAAATAACGAAGGCTATAATATAAACACCAATATTCTATTCAGAAGAAAATTCCACAGAAAAAGAAGAACTTTTTCTCTGAACCTATTGACAAGCCTGAATAATAATGATGGCGGCGGTTCGCTTCGTTCCATTATAAATTTTTATGACCAGGCAGGTGCGTTTTTAAATCGTGATTCGCTTAATCAAAAAAATAATAATGAAAGCAGCCTGCGGGGATACAATGCAAGAGCGATTTATACAGAACCAATTTTTAAAAGATCGTTGTTAGAATTCAGTCTCGGAAAGAGCAATACAAGAAATACCTCATCAAAAAAAACTTATGATTATAACCAAAACAACGGAAAATTCGATTTGCTAAACAGTCTGCTGACAAACGATTTCAAGAACAGTTATGGCTATAATAATGCAGGATTTCGCCTTCGCAAGCAAACAAGAAATTACAATTATGCTGCAGGTCTTTCCTGGCAGCAATCGGAACTGGAAGGAAAGATCATCAACAATAGCAAAGACTCGATTATCACAAAAAGTTTTACGAATCTTTTGCCTACTGCAAGATTCCAATATTATTTTTCGAAGTTTAAAAACATTCTGCTGAATTATACTTCGAGTACCAACCAGCCATCCATGACCCAATTACAACCTGTTCCTGATAACAGTAATCCTTTGTATGTAAAATTGGGGAATCCAAATCTGAAACAGGAGTTTGTACATACTCTTCGTTTGAATGCTTCTTTAATAAATCCATTCAGAAACAGGAATTTCTTTGTCTTCTTCACTATGCAGGAAACTCAAAATAAAATTGTAAATTATGACAGAATAAACAGCCTTGGTGTGGATTCTGTAATGCCTGTGAATGCGAGTGGGGTTTATAACATCAACGGAAATATAAGCTGGAGCTTTCCTGTTCATTTTTTGAAAGGATCATTAGAAATAAGTTCAGATCTTTCATATTATAAAGACAAACAACTGATCGCTGATTCAATAAATAAAATAGAAACGAATAAGATCAATACCCTGTCCCTGGGTCCTGTTCTGAGATTAAACATGAGCCCGACGGAAAAACTAAATCTTTCGCTGAGCGCAGGAGTCAATCATTCGAAGTCTGAGTATTCTATTCAAACAACAAAAAATTCAAAATATTTTAACCAGGAATATTCGGGAGAAATTGATTGGCAATTACCAAAAGGATTTTATTTCGGCACTGATTTTAATTACATCATCAATGGTCAGCATGCAGAAGGTTTCAATGCAAAAGTACCATTATGGAATGCCGGTATCAGCAAGCAAATGCTTCATTTTAACCGGGGCGAATTGAAATTTTCCGTGAATGATATTTTGAATCAGAATATCGGAATTAACCGCACTACCAATCAAAACTATATTGAGGACACCCGCGTGAAAAATCTGCGTCGCTTTTTCCTGTTAAGTTTTACCTACAGCTTATCAAAAACAGGATTAAATAATGAAGGCAATGGGGGTATGAGAGTTATGATGCGATAAGGAATTAAATTAAGGCATCAATTTTTTTTGCAAGTTGTTTATCCTTATCTGTAACTATATCGCCGGCACTATGGGTTGACAGCCAAATTTCAACCTGGCTGTACACATTGGTCCATAGAGGATGATGATCCATTTTCTCAGCTTCGATCGCTACTCTTGTCATGAAAGCAAATGCCTCGCTGAAGCTTTTAAACTGGAACTTCCGATAAAGGCTATTATTTTTTTCTTCCCACATAAAAAATAGTTTTGATTTCAAAAAACCAGGTGTTCTTTGTTCCTGATCTTTTCATTCGTTAATTCCGCCACAAGTTGTATCTCATTTATTGTTTTAATAGTATTTATGGTTTCCTGTAAGCTGCCTTCAGTCACAATATCTCCTTTCATTAACCATAAAAAATCAAGATGCCTGAACTCAGGAAGGAGGTATTCGCCGTCAAAGCGATTGTTATAGATATAATGAGAAAGAGAACCGGTTTGATCACAGAATTCATACACTGCAAAAAAATAATCTCTTTTCTTTTTGGTAAGCTGGATTTCTATATCATTATTGATACGAAAATCCATTCCCATTTCATTATTCAAATGCCAGCATAGCTGATAATCCTTAATGGGTGCCATGATGCCAAGCAATCTTGTATCTTCAAAAAAATCTTCAGCCAGGTTTTTATTATCTAAAACCAGTTTCATAAATTTTCTGGTAACATTTAAAATTGCACCGGTGCTTCTTTATTCTCATTTCCTCTTTTAAACTTAACTACAGTCGCATCTCCTTTTTTGAATTTTCCCAAAGCCTCCATATAATTCTCAAGTGAGGTCACATTATAAGCTCCCAATTGTAAGATCACATCCCCGGTTTGCAAGCCTGCTTTTTGTGCAGGTCTGCCATCGCTTACTCCATCTACCCTGACACCTGTACCCGCGAAAGTATAATCGGGCATGATGCCAAGAGTTACGCTGAATCTTGACGAAGTGTTTGATTGGGTTTCTCTCGTTTTTGCAAATACAAGTTTGTGATCTTCTTTATTTTCTTTTTCAATAAGGGAATAGATATAATTCACAATACTCAGTTCACCGGTATAATTGATTTTATCGTAATCATCAGTCGGCTTATGATAATCTGCATGAATACCCGTAAAGAAAAACAAAACAGGAATATTTTTTCTATAAAACGAGGTATGATCACTTGGCCCGGTTCCGCTCGAATCAATTTTTATAACAAAAGCGGATTTCTTCACTTTTTGATTGATCAATGATGACCATTCCGGTGAAGTGCCATACCCTCCGATTGTTAAAACTTTCGTGCTGTCATTCAACCGGCCAACCATATCCATGTTGATCATATAATTCACATTGTTCAAACTTACAGTGGGATTCTCTACAAAATATTTTGAACCAAACAATCCCAGCTCTTCCCCCGAAAAAGCAATAAACAGGTAATTGCTTTTATTCAGTTTCGAATTTTTCAGCAATCTTCCCAATTCTATAAGCGCTGCGGTGCCGCTTGCATTATCATCGGCTCCATTATGAATAAGATGTTCTCCTGTCCGGAGCATCGAGTTTCCATCTTCACCATATCCCAAATGATCAAAATGTGCACCAATCACAACCGTGTTCGGAGCACCATTGTCAATATACCCAACCACATTGTGACCTGTTCTTTTCTTTTCACCGATATCAATTTTCAGTTTTATATCGAGCGATGCGGACAGATCTTTGAAAAAAATTTTAGCTGCCGGTTTTGTTACATAGACAACAGGTATGCCTGTTGCCTCCGCTTTATCTTTTCCATCAAATTTTAACTGGTCATCTTTTGCGGAGGTATTATAAAATATCAGCGCCGTAGCTCCTCTCTTCTTAAAGTCTACTGCCTGTTTATGAATGTAATCGTTCAGATCAAAATGCGGGTTATTTGTATTTTCTTCAATAACATCCTTCAGGTTAATAAACCAGGGCATACCGGATTCTTCAACGGCAATGGCAGGCAATGCTTCGATATTTACATTAGGACTGTATGCGAAAGGAAAATAATCATCATTAATTTTTAACTCTTTGGCGTTAATAATAAAATGGGTTGCTTCATTAACCTGTTTCCCTTCATTTACATCAAATGCCTGGAAATAACCCTCGGTTCCTTTAGGTCGCAAACCAATTTGCTTAAACTGATCACCGATATAATCCATTGCCAATGCTTCACCCCTGGTTCCTGTTCTTCTCCCTTCTAATTTATCATCCGCTAAATAATGAATATGATTCTCAAGATTTGTAAGGGTAAGCTCATCTGATCTTTTTAATTTTTGTGATATCCCGACCTGACCAAAGAAAATTACCACGAACAATAAGCGCCAGCGCAAATGAATCATATAAGTTTTGTTAAGATTAAAACACAAAGTTATTGATACAAACCCTATTCTCTGCTACCCTTAAAATTACAAGGGTTAAAGTTTCTCAGGATAGAGAAAAAATTATTTCTTTTTTAATTTAAGATTCAGAAATATATTGTTATGATAAAAATCGCAATTCGTAAACTCACATGACCGATAGAAATTATTTTTGCAAGTTAAGGCAGAGTGAAAAATAAAAAATTACATATTGCATTGGTGGGTAATCCCAACAGCGGAAAGACTTCTTTATTTAATTGTCTTACCGGTTTAAACCAGAAAGTAGGAAATTTTCCGGGTGTGACGATAGACAAGAAAACCGGATCAACTGCTGTTTCGGAGACCATGGAAGCAAAAGTTATTGATCTGCCGGGAACGTACAGCCTTTACCCAAGGCGACTCGATGAATGGGTAAGCTACAGAGTCTTACTGAACCAGGATCGGGAAATAAAAGCGGATATAATTGTGGTGGTAGCTGATGCCAGTAACCTGAAACGTAATTTGCTTTTTTGTACACAGATTATTGATCTGAAAGTGCCGATGGTGATCGTACTTACCATGATGGATATTGCAAAGAATAAAGGAATTAAAATTGATACTGCTGAACTGGAACGAGAATTGGGCGTGCCGGTGATTTCTGTAAATCCAAGAAAAGGAAAGGGAATTCCCCAATTAAAGAAGGCAATTGAGCAAACTGCACTTCAATTATACCAGGCCCCGGCGAGAGATTTTATCGAAAATAAGCAACTGGCCGCAGCCTCTATTGAAGATGTTCAAAAAATTTTCCCTTCGTTGAGCGATTATACTGCCCTGCATTATCTCATGAACCATGAGTCGTTTGATCTCAATAACGGGGTGCAGGAAACAATTGAAAATATAGAAACAGAGCATGGCTTTAATCATACAAAAACACAGGCTGAAGAAATTTTACAGAGGTATGGTCGTATCAAACGGGTAATGAAAACGGCTGTATCAGAGCCGGACCCTTTGCAAAAAACCCTGTTTACAGAACGGTTGGATGACATACTGTTGGATCGGCGTTGGGGTTATTTTATTTTGATGGTTGTATTGTTTTTACTTTTTCAAAGTGTATTCTGGCTGGCTCAATATCCAATGGATTGGATTGACTCCGGTTTTGCAAAATTAAACTCATCTCTTTCTTTAATACTACCGGATGCGTGGTGGAGTAATTTATTGACCCAGGGTCTGCTGGCAGGATTGAGTGGCATTCTCGTTTTTGTTCCTCAAATCATGATCCTTTTTGGATTGATCACTTTACTTGAAGACACTGGTTATATGGCAAGGATCAGCTTCCTTACCGACCGGTTGATGCGCACTGTTGGGCTAAATGGAAAAAGCGTGATGCCGATGATAAGTGGCTTTGCCTGTGCAGTACCGGCAATTATGAGTGCAAGAAGTATTGAGAACAGGAAAGAAAGGCTGTTGACAATCCTTATCACGCCATTGATGAGCTGTTCGGCAAGATTACCTGTCTACACAATTCTAATAGGGCTTGTAATTCCAAGAAAATATTTATTTGGGTTTTTGGGAGTACAGGCTCTTGTAATGATGGGTCTTTATTTGCTTGGACTTGCAATGGCATTAATTGTTTCTTACATAGCCAAGCACTTTATCAAACTCAAAGAGAAAAGTTTTTTTATTCTTGAGTTACCGACATACAGATCTCCAAGATGGAAGAATGCCTTACATACAATGATCAATAAGGCAAAGGTCTTTGTCTTTAATGCCGGGAGAGTAATCATGGTAATCAGTTTAATTCTTTGGGCACTGAGTTCATTTGGACCTTCAAAAAAAATGGAACAGATTAATGCCCGCTATGAACGATTGAAATCAGAACCCGGAGCCAATACAAATCAGTTAAAAAAAGATTTACATAGTGCAAGACTGGAAAATTCTTATGCAGGTATCCTGGGAAAGACCATTCAGCCTGTAATTGCTCCGTTAGGTTTTGATTGGAAGATCGGCATTGCGCTGGTCACATCGTTTGCAGCAAGAGAGGTGTTCGTTGGAACAATGGCAACGCTGTACAGTGTAGGTGAAGATGATCAAAATAGTCTTAAACTTCAGGATAAAATGAAAGCGGCAAAAAGGCCCGACGGCACTCCTTTATATACCCTGGCAACCGGGATCTCATTAATGATCTTTTATCTGTTCGCTATGCAAT